>JBFJYX010000272.1:0-4516 GCA_041622415.1 Pontiella sp. | reverse complement strand
CCTGCTCGCCGAGATAATGAAGGTATTGATTATCAATGCCGCCCACAATGCGTTCCACCAGCTCCGGGGACTGATACACCGCCGACCACGGCTCATGATAAGCCCGCGCCATAAAGCCCAGCTCTTCCTGCGTAAACCGGTCATCCTTCCTGCTCAGCAGGTCCGCCAGCGTTTGGTTGATGCGCGCCTTGACCTTCTCCACCGCGCCGGCCGCGTCATCCGCGGGCCGAACCGGCGGACTCAACACCCCGCCCTGCCGCTCGTCGGCGGCCGGTTCAAAGAACGGGTCCGTGTGCGTATACATCCGGTAAAGCCCGCGCGAAGGCTCCTTCAGATCCGGCTGAAAACGGTCAAACGTCTGACCATAGGCCCAGATTCCGCCCTGCAGCTCAATCGCCAGCGCCACCTTTTTCTTCCCCTGCGTCTCTTTCAGCGGCAGCGGAAAAGTATGGTAATAAAACCGCCCCTCAAAGCGCGGATACGGTCCGGAAACATCCAGCTGTTCGACTTCACCCAGATGGCGCTGCCCTACCTGCTTCCCGTCGATAAACAGCATCAGGCGCACCGAATCCTTGCTGGTGTCGCCGCCCCAGAGCTTAACCGTACAATAGTTGACCTCGTCCGGATCCACCGCCATCTCAAAGGCGGCCGTACCGCCGCGCCAGCGATGGTCGTCACGCGGCAGCAGCCGCCGCACCTTCAACCCCAGCGCACCCTCCGCGATTTCACTGTTTTCAGCCTGCAGCTGATGCGCCTGCTCCGATACGGAATGACCGAACTGAATGGAATCAACGATTCCGCTGCCGGCCCAAGCCGCCGTCCCGATCAAACACATAACCCCCGATAAAATCCGCTTCATATCCGACCTGTCCTTTCTTCTAAATTCAACCCGCACTTATTCCACCGCTTCCGCATACAGCTCTTCCGTCCGCTGCCGCAGTTTTTTCAGCACCTCGGCATATTCCGGATTGCCCGCCAGGTTGTGCTGCTCCAGCGGATCCTTTTCCACATCGTAAAGTTCTTCAATCACCGGATCATGTTCGTAGTAGATGAAATACTTAAACCGCTCGGTCCGCACGCCGCGGCTGCGATAGGATTCATTGTTGTCGATCACCTGCTGGTTAATCTCCATGACATTCGGCTTTGATTTAGACCGGAAGAGATCAACCAGGAACAGGTTCTCAAGCAGCACGGCATCGCGCCAGGACGCCATATCCTGCGTCCCGTCCAGCACACCGCTGAAATCGCGCCCCTGCATAATCTCCGGCGCATCCACGCCGGCCAGCGACAGAATCGTCGGCGCCATGTCGACGGAGGAAATCAGCGCCTTTTCGCGCCGGCCCTGTTGCGGGTTTCGCCCGTCAAAAACAATCAGCGGGGCCCGGACCGCTTCTTCGTAGAGGATGCATTTATCGAAAAGTCCGTGCGATCCCTGGTAACGACCGTTATCGCTGGTGTAGATAATGACGGTATTCTCCAACTCGCCCATGGCCGCCAGCTTTTCCATCAGCATCCCGACCTGCTGGTCGACCGTATAGCCCTGCGTCGCAAAGCGGCGCACCTGCCGCTGATAGAGCTCCGGGGTCGACGTCCGCTGTTTATGCAGGTAGACGCCGCGCGCATGATCCTTCACCACCTGCGGCAACGCATCATTCGCGCCTTCCACCCAGTTCTCCGGAACCGAAAAATCATAATCCTTAAACAGCTCAAAGTGCGGCATATACATGTGGTTGTTGCTGTCATGCTTGACCGCGTAAAAACTGACCGACAGGCAGAACGGCTGATCCGCCGGCTGCGTCTCAAGAAAGCGCTGAATGGCCTTGCCGGTCCGCACCGTACGCGACTCGCCCGCCACCTTATCCTGATAAATCGCCTGCAGCTCCGCATCCTCTTCCGGCCACACCTCCAGCCCTTTGGTCTCCACCGTCTCCGCCCCGGCAAAGAAATCAAACACGCCGCCCATATTCCCTTTGTAGTCAAACGGGACGCCCGCCCACGGCCGCTGCGCCTCCTGCGAAACCGTGAAACCCACCTTCCCGATAAAGCCCGTGCGGTAGCCCGCTTTTTTCAGCTGCCCCGGATAGCCCAGCGCAAAGTCGGCCCGCGACAACGTATAGTCATTCGGCGCAACAAAACCGACGCGGTGACTCGAATAGTGCCGCCCCGTCATCATGGTCACCCGGCTCGGCATGCAGATCGCCACCGTAACGAAGGCCTGGTCAAACACCACGCCGCGCTCCGCCAGCGCATCGATATTCGGTGTGACAAATTCCGGCCGTCCGTAGCAGCCCAGGTTGTCCCAGCGCTGGTCATCGGTCATCAGGAAAATAATATTCGGCCGTTCCGCCAACCCGGCAGCCAGGTTCGCGGACAGCAAACCTGCGAGCATCAAAAGAGGAAATGATTTCATAAAAAAATGTGCCTTTGCTTCTTGGTTTTGAAACGGACGAGGCTATCCCACTTCCCGCCGCCTGTCATGTCCACCGATCAAACGACACGGGCGGGCACACGGGCCTAGTCGCGGTCAACCCATTCCACATTCGTCAGCCGCACCACCACCGGATTGGCCCACAGCTTGTCGTTGTAAAGCCGCTGCGCGCGCGAAACGGAAATTTCCAGCCCGCCCTCGTGCTGAATAAAACGCGTCGTCGGAATATTGGCGGGCCAGTATTCCACGACTAAATCATTCTGGCCCACGACGGAAACTTCGGTTTCCGGCGTGGACCGCAGGCTCTCCAGCAGGAAGTTGCGGCGGAACCCTTTAAACCAGTCCTTCTGCCCGACAATCAGCGCATAGACCGTGTTCTTCTCTTCGTTCTGCGTAAACCAGATCGAGCCCTCGCGGATTTTTCCAGGCACTGGACGAATTTCTTTCACCGCCTCTTCATTCACAAACATCCAGAGCCCGACCTCGCGCAGCCGCGCCTCCTGCTCAATCGGAATTTCGCCATTCGGCTTCGGCCCGACATTGAGCAGAAAATTACCGCCCTTCGCCCGGATTTCGATCAGCTTGCTGATCAGCTCCGCCCCGTCTTTAAAGTCCTCATTCGTCGGCTTATACTGCCACTGCGTGCCCATGGTCATGCAGGTTTCCCACGGCCCCGGCATGGGCCCGTCCGGAATTTTCTGCTCCGGAGTCTGCATCTCGCCGCGGGTAACGATCAGGTCGGGATCCTTTTCATGAACATACTCCACCAGCGGCTTCTTGCTGAAGGAGTCGAAAAAAATCAGGTCGGGGTCATAGGCGAGCAGCTCATCGAGCTGGGCTTTCGCATACGCCATCAGCTCCGGATTTTCCGTCACCTGGCTCATCGCGCGTTTGCGCGAAACCAGCGTGCCCTGCTTATAGAGGAAACTGAAATCCTCCGGCGAATAATAGAAGCCGACCTTCAGCCCCTGCCGGCGCAGCGCAGCCGTCAGCCGGGCCGTAAGGTCCTGCCCGTACGGCGTATTCATGATGCTGAAATCGGTCGTCTGCGTATCCCACATGCAGAAGCCGTTATGATGCTTCGTGGTGAACACCGCATATTCCGCACCCGCCACCTTGAACAACCGCGCCCATTCGTCGGCATCAAAATCGCCCGGATAAAAGGTCTTCGGCAGCTCGCGCATATATTTTTCAATATAGGCGTCTTCCGCGCCGACCATCGAATGGCTGATCACGCTGCCGAGCTGCGAATCCAGGCTCCAGTGGATAAATATCCCGAAGCCCATATCCATGAAGGCCTCTTCCATTTCCGGTTTGTTTTTTAACTGCCCCAACGCCGACAAACTCAGTAATGCAAACGTTACGGCCAGGATATTAACGGTCTTCATACCAGATGCCTTCCCTTCGGATTATTTCCTGTCGCGGATCTTATCATCCAGCTGCTGTGCCAGTTTTTCGCGGATGGTCTGATACGCAGGATCATGAATCAGGTTCGTAAACTGCTGCGGATCGCTGCGCAGATCATAGAGCATGCCCAGGCCGGTCGGTTGTCCCTTCTTCCGCCATTCCGTGTAGGCATAACGCTCGGTCCGGAGGGTGTACCCCCCCGGAGAACCCATGATAAATTCGCAGCTTTTCGTTTCTGCCGACGCATCAGTCAGCTGAGGTTTCAGACTGATACCGGACAGTTCATGCTGCGGGGTCATTCCCGCCAGCTCACAGAGTGTGGGATATACATCAATTAAACCGGCCAGTCCTGAGACCTGCTTCCCCTTTTCCTTTCCGCGCGGATCAACCATGATCAGCGGAACGCGCTGCGCCTCTTCAAACATCGACGACTTGTGCCAATGGCCGTGCTCGCCGAGCATAAACCCCTGGTCTCCCGCAAACACAATGATCGTGTTGTCAGCAAGGCCCTTTTCTTCGAGTGCCTGAATCAGCTGCCCCGCCAGAGCATCCACAAAATGAATCGCCGCATAGTAGGCGTGGGTATAGTTGAGGGCGTGCTCTTCAGGAATAAAGTTATAGCCCGGTCCCGTGCGGTGCCAGTTGATCGCCGGAATATCATCGCGGTCATCAGCAGGCACT
>JBFJYX010000271.1:0-4524 GCA_041622415.1 Pontiella sp. | reverse complement strand
CTTCACCACCCGTTTCACTGGAGGCCACAGAGGGACTGAGGAATGTACAACTCGGTGTCTCGGTGTCTCCGTGGTGAAAAACAGGATCCTGGAGGAACACATGAATTTGCAGGCGTTTAAATATCTGCTGGCGCTGGATGCGCATGGCGGTTTTCATAAGGCGGCGGATGCGTGCCACGTGAGCCAGCCGGCGCTGAGTATCCAGATTAAAAAGTTTGAAGAGGAACTGGGGATCTCCCTGCTGGAGCGCGGGCACAAGGAGTTTATCTTTACGCCGGCCGGGCTCGAGGTGCTGGAGCGCGCGCGCGGTATTATGCGGCGGGTCGCGGAGATCGAGGAGCTTTCCAGGCTCTGGAACGATCCCTATGCCGGGGAGCTTTCGATCGGGGCGTTCCCGACACTGGCGCCGTATTATTTTCCGCAGATCCTGGATCACTTTGTCGACAGCTATCCGGAGCTGCATATCAACCTGATCGAGGAGAAGACGCATGTGCTTGTTGAACGGCTGAAGGCGGGAACGCTGGATGCGGCCTTCCTGGCGGAGCCGGTCGATGAAGCCGCGCTGGAGCACGGGACCATTTTTTCGGAGGAGTTTTATGTGGGCATTCCGCCGAATCATACGCTTTCAAAACGCAAGACGGTTGATCCGCTGAAGCTGTCGAAGGAAAAGCTGCTGCTGCTCGAAGAGGGGCACTGCCTGCGCGGGCAGGCGCTGGAATACTGCTCCACCGCCGGCATGGGCGAGGTCCTGAATTTCCGGGCGTCGTCCATGGAAACGCTGCTGCAGATGGTGGAAATGGGCCGTGCAATTTCGCTGATCCCCGACTGCGTGGCGAAACGCAACCCGCAGATCCATTATGTCAAACTCAAGGGCGGCGGGGCCATGCGCACGATCGGACTCTACTGGCGGCGTTCCAGCGTCCGCAAAGACCTCATGCTCGAGCTGGTCGACGACCTGTCCCGCGAGTATGGGAAATAGAATCAGCCTTTCAGCGGCAGCTGGATGGTGAAGACGGCGCCGCCGTCGTTGTGGACATAGATTTTACCGCCGTGGGCTTCGACGAGGCTCTGGACAATGGAGAGGCCGAGCCCCGCGCCGCCCTGTTCGCGCGAGCGCGATTTGTCGGCGCGGTAAAAGCGTTCAAATACATGGGGCAGCGATTCGTCAGGAATGCCGGCCCCTTCATCGGCGACGGTGATCTGGGCGACGGCGCCTTCCTGCTTCAGCGAAACATGGATGGCGCAGCCGTCGGGATTATGCTGAATGGCATTGCGCATGAGGTTCATCAGCACCTGATGGATCCGGTTTTCATCGACCGATGCGCGCAGGGGTTTTTCCAATGCCTGGAAATCGACCGGATGCTGATCGGAAAGATGGGCGGCGTCTGAAACCGCCTGGGCAACGAGCGGGTTGAGCGAAACCTCCCGGTTATTCAGCGGGGTTTCGTTACCGTCAATGCGGGTCAGGTCCAGCAGGCTGTCGGCCATAGTTTTCATGCGTTCGCCGGCGCGGTTGCAGGCTTCAAGAATTGCCCGATACTCCGGGACGGACCGTTCCCTTTTCAGTCCGACCTGGGATTGCGCCAGCACGACGGCAATCGGGGTGCGCAGCTCGTGGGAGGCGTCGGCGGAAAACCGCTTCTGGTTTTCGATGGCGTCGTCGAGGTGGTCGAAGGAGCGGTTTAATGTACTGGCGAGGCCTTCGAGTTCTTCCGGAGCATCGGCGAGTTCGATACGTTGGCTGTGTGCACCGGCGGAAATCTCTTCCGCGGTTTTACTGATCTCTTTGATCGGTTTAAGCGCACGGCTGATCATGCAGCGCCCGCCGCTGTAGCCGAGGAGGAAAATGCCGCAGCCGATCAGGATGAGGTATCCGCGCAGGTTGCGCAGCTGCAGATTGACTTCGGTGAGGGGGCGGCCGATCACCACGAGGGCCCCGGACGGGTGATAGGTCACCAGTTCACGGACATTCGGCCGCAGGAGATAGGTTCGCTCCGCGGTCTGCTGCGGATAGTCGCTGTATTGTACATCCGGCACGGCGCCGATGCGGTGGGTGGGATTGCCTTCAGGATCCCAGGCCAGCAGATACAGGTTGTTTTCGGGAAGCTCCGCGAGAAACTGTTCGGCTTCAAGCTGCTTCATCGGCGCCTCGTTGTCCGGGCCCTCATATCGCGGACCGCGGGCGGGCGGCTCCCGGTCCGGGGCTTCATCGTCGCGCGGCGGGCGGTCGAAGCGGGGCTGAAATTCGGGGCGGCGGCTGTCCGGCGGAGCGACCGAGGGGAGGGCTTCGAACAGGGCGTTTTGCAGTTCCGTATCGATCCGGCTCATGAAGGTTTTGCGCTGCAGGTGATAGTGCAGGGCCAGCAGGGTGACCAGCACGGCGGCGAGCAGCAGCATGTTCCACATGGTCAGCATCCATCGAATGGAGCGGTAGGGTTTCATCTATGCCCCGATCGTATAGCCGTGGCCGCGGCGGGTTTTGATATAGTCACCGCCGAGCTTGCGCCGGGCATTGCAGACGTGCACATCAAGCACGTTGGAGAGGGAGTCGTCGTCTTCATTAAAGAGGTGTTCATACAGGTCGGTGCGACTGACGACCGATCCGGAATGCATCAGCAGGTACTGAACGAGGGAAAATTCCAGGGCGGTCAGTTTGACGGCCTTTCCATCGACGCTCACCGTTTTGGTTGCGGTGTTGAGTTCCAGCCCCTGGAACGAGAGGGTCGGCGCGGATTTGCCGGCGGCGCGCCGAATGAGGGCCCGCAGCCGGGCGTTGAGTTCATCCATGTCGAACGGTTTGACCATAAAATCATCGGAGCCGAGGTCGAGGCCTTTGACGCGGTCGTCGATGGCACCGCGGGCCGTAAGAATCAGCACCGGGGTATCCTTGAATTTCCGGAGTTTTTCCAGGACTTCCCATCCATTCATGTTGGGCATCATAATGTCGAGGATGACGGCGTCGTAGTTCCACTCCATGGCCATATAAAACCCCTCTTCACCGTCTTCGGCCTGGTCAATCGCATAGCCTTCGTCGCTGAGCGACATGGCCAGGGCCTGCCGGAGGTCGGCTTCATCTTCCACAATCAGCAATCGCATTCAAATCTCCTTTATCTGCGCAATATAGCGGCATCCTTTCTAAAAGAGCGAACCTTAAGGAGGGGTTAAGATTCCTGCCGGCGATGAAAAAACACGGGTGCGGAAAAACGGCGGCGGGCTTCATCTTTGCTTAAGGCCGGACCGGATACGTTGAGCGGCAACGAAACAGAATGCAGATGGAGCTGATCATGACCGCAACAGAAAAACAGTGTATTACCCGGCAGGATCTCTGGAGCGCATCGCGCCGAGCCGAGCGGGAGGGCAACGTTTTCCAGGCATTGGAAATCCATAAGCAGGTGCTGATCGAAGAACAGTCCTCGTATGCGGCGAGCCTGCGAGCGGGTTGGCTGTATTACAAGCTTGGCGCCTACGAAGAGGCGCTGCGGTATTATGAACGCGCCTGTGTACTCTCCGAGGATGCCTGGCCGGTTTACGGCATTATGAACTGCCTGACCACTTTGGGCGAAGATGACACGATAGCCCGGGTGGCCCGCAGTATCTACGAAACCGCACGCCCGGCCATGCCGCCGGCCCATGACTGACCGGCAACGCGCAGACCGGATCATGATGTTTCGGTCAGGCCGTCGGGAATATCTTAATGTTTGCTTAAGGTGGGATCCGCTAAACCTCTCTCATTGCAAGCTGAGAACTGTTCAACAACCTAAAGGAACACCATGGATCTGAAACAAACACTGACTGACTCGTTCTGGAACCCGGCCGCACTGGATTCCCTCCCGGAGGTTATACTGGGCCTCATCGCCGCGGCCATTCTGTCCTGGTTGCTGGCCCGCGCCTATATCCGGTTCGGTTCATCGATGTCGAACCGCCGGCAGTTCGCACATAACTTTCTTCCGCTGGCCGTCACCACCACGCTGATCATCAGCATTGTGAAGTCGTCGCTGGCCTTATCGCTCGGTCTGGTGGGCGCGCTGTCGATTGTGCGGTTCCGCGCGGCGATCAAGGAGCCCGAAGAGCTGGCGTTCCTGTTCCTGGCGATTGCCATCGGTCTGGGCATGGGCGCCGGGCAGGGACTGATCACCACGGCGGCGCTGCTGGTGATCCTGGCCATGATGGCGGCGCGCGACCTTCGGCGCCAGCCGATCGGGGACTCCAACCTGTTCCTGAGCGTCAGCCATCCCGCACCGCAGGATTTGTCGGCGGTTCAGATTCTCGAGGAGCTGACGAAAACCGGCATGAAAGCAACGGTCCGGCGTTTTGACGAAGGACCCGAGCGTCTTACCGCATCGTATCAGGTGAAGATGGACCGTCCTGAACAGCTGCAGGAAGCCGCCGCCGGTTTAAGGCAACGCTGCGCCGCGATTGAAATTTCCTGCCTGGATGAGCACCATGCGTGAGTTGGTTCCTATGGCGGTGCCGAATCCCGAATGGCGGTATGAGCGCAAGATGCTGCCGCCCGGTGTCGACCCG
>JBFJYX010000270.1:0-4580 GCA_041622415.1 Pontiella sp. | reverse complement strand
TAGAGCTGCTCGGCCGCCAGGTCCCAGTTGCCGATCTTGGTCAGGTAGAGCGCAAAGCTGTGACGGGATTCGGTGTCGAGCGGGCGCAGGTCGAGATAGCTTTCATAAGCGCGAATGGCTTTGTCGGCCTCTTTCTTTTTGCGGTAGAGCATGGCCTGGTTTTTAAGGGCTTCCGGGTAGGCCGGTTTAAGCTCGAGGGCGCGGAGCAGGTATTCTTCGCCCTGGTCGTAGGCTTCGGCCTTGATGCAGGCGGCGCCGAGGTTGTTGAGCACGTCAAACGTAAGGTCGGCATCGGGTGCGCCTTCGAGCAGCTTGAGGGCTTCGTCGAAACGTTCGAGCTGGAAATACGCCATGCCGAGCGGCACTTTGACGCCTTCCAGGTCGGGGAGGATTTGCAGGGCGTTGCCGTAGTATTCGACTGCTTTGCCGTATTCCTCGACCTCCATGGCCTGTTCCGCGAGGATAATGTTGAACGCGGCCTTTTTCAGCCAGGCGGAGTTAAAGGGGCGTTCGCCTTCGCCATCCCATTTCGGGTCTGCGTAGGTGCGGTGAAAGTCCATGACCCACTGGGATTCGGAGGGGAGGGAGTAGCGCGGAATATATTCCTGCGTAATGGGGGTCGGTGCGTCGCTTTCCTTCAGAATATCGAGGTATTCGCGGACGACGACGTAGACGAGGCCGACCGCGAGAAGCAGTACGGCCATGCCGAGCAGAAAGCCGACGAACTGGTGACGCCGGATTTCACGTTTGCGCTCTTCGACGATCTCCTTGGAGACCTGGGGGGTATAGTCGTCGCGCTGTGAAAGGTCGGTTGCGTAAATATCCTGTAGATGCTGCCGTTTGCCTGTATCCATAAAACCTGTATTCCTGTGGTTTGCGTAGAGTCGGGAATTTCCTCATAAACCCCTTCATTTTGCAATCTTAATATGGGTTTGCTTCCGTGTTGCGGAAAAGCGGCGCGGCGGAACTTTTGGTTGGTTTTTAGTCCAAACCCGACGGGGTTGGTGCTATAAACACGCGTTTTGAACGAATTTAATTCCCGGAGTTTCAAGGATTGGAAGCCGGGCAACGAGGAAAATCCATGTCGAGTACCTTCGGAACACTGTTTAAAGTCTCCACATTCGGAGAATCGCACGGCAAAGCGGTCGGCGCCATTGTGGACGGCTGCCCGGCCAACCTGGAGCTGAGCGAAGCGGATATCCAACCGCAGCTCACGCGCCGCCGGCCGGGGCAGAGCGATATGACCACCGCGCGCGACGAAGCCGATTCCGTCACCATTCTTTCCGGCGTTGAAAACGGAAAAACGCTCGGCACACCGATCGGCCTGATGGTGAACAACAAAGACCAGCGCCCCGGCGACTATGGCGAAATGAGCAATGTGCCGCGCCCGTCGCACGCCGACTACACCTATCAGATGAAATACGGCAACCGCGCCGCCAGCGGCGGCGGGCGTTCCAGTGCCCGCGAGACCATCGGCCGCGTTGCGGCCGGCGCCATCGCCGAAAAGTGGCTGTTCGAACAGTTCGGGACCCGGATTATTTCGTGGGTCAGTTCGGTGGGCGAAATTGATGCGCGGGATATGAGCATGGAGCACCTGACCCGCGAGCAGATTGATGCCAATATTATCCGCTGCCCCGACGAAGCCGCTGCGGAAAGAATGATTGATGTGGTGAAACGCGCCAGCCTGAAGAAGGATTCGGTCGGCGGTGTACTGACCTGCGTGGCGGAAAATGTTCCGGTGGGCCTGGGCGAGCCGGTTTTTGAGCGCATGGAGGCCAAGCTCGGCCAGGCCATGCTTTCGATTCCGGCCACCAAAGGGTTTGACCTCGGCTCCGGTTTTGCCGGTGCCCGCATGCATGGCTCCGAGCACAACGATCCGTTTGAAATGAAGGCCGACGGGCGCCTCGGCACGAAGACCAATTACAGCGGCGGGGTGCAGGGCGGTATTTCCAACGGTGAACCGATTGTGTTCCGGATTGCGTTCAAGCCGCCGGCGACCATCGGCCAGGCGCAGGAAACCGCGACGTTTGACGGTGCTTCCGCCGTGCTGGAAGCCAAGGGCCGCCACGATCCGTGTGTTGTGCCGCGTGCGGTGCCGATTGTTGAAACGATGACGGCGCTGACCATTATGGATTTTGTGCTGCGCCAGGCGTATCGCAATGCGTGACGGCTGATGCGTATGGGGTCCAGTTTCACGGCGACGCGGTCATTCCATGTGATGACGAAGCCGATCGGCCCGCTGTGCAACCTTGACTGCCGCTATTGTTTTTATCTGGAAAAGGAAAAGCTGTTTCCGGAGGGTGAAAACTACCGGATGAGCGACGAGGTGCTGGAAACCTATATCCGGAAATATATCCAGAGCCAACATACGCCGGAGCTCTCGTTTGCCTGGCAGGGGGGGGAGCCGACGCTGCTGGGGCTCGACTTTTTCCGGAAGGTGGTCGCTTTGCAGCGCCGCTATGCGGGCGGGCGGCGCGTACATAATTCTTTCCAGACCAATGGCACAAACCTGGATGATGCGTGGTGCGAATTCTTTGCGCGGGAGCATTTTTTGATCGGCCTGAGCGTGGACGGGCCGGAGCATATTCACAACCGCTACCGGGTGAACAGGGCCGGCGCCGGATCGTTTGAGCAGGTTTTCCAGGCATTGGAACTGCTGAAAAAGCACCGGGTGGAATTTAATACCCTCACCTGTGTGACGCGCCAGAGCCCGGACGAAGCGGTGGAGATTTATGATTTCCTGAAAGCGCAGGGCGTGACCTTTATGCAGTTTATTCCGATCGTCGAGCGCGTCGGCGATCTGTCGTCGGATGAGGTGACGTCGTGGTCGGTTTCGCCGGAGGGATTCGGGGCGTTTCTCTGTGCGGTTTTTGATGAATGGGCGGGGCGGGATGTCGGCCGTATCTTTGTGAACCTGTTCGATGTTGCGCTGAGTGCCTGGTGCGGGGACGAGCCGAATCTGTGCACGTTTTCGAAGCGCTGCGGCCAGGCGGTTGCGATGGAGCACGACGGCGGCGTCTATTCCTGCGACCACTATGTGTATCCGGAGCATAAGCTGGGCAACCTGATGGAGAAGTCGCTGGAGGAGATGGTCTATTCGCCGGCGCAGGTGCAGTTCGGGCGCGATAAATCCGAAACGCTGCCGGCGTACTGTACCGCGTGCGAATTCCTGTTTGTCTGCAACGGCGAGTGCCCGAAACACCGCTTTATAAAAACACCTGGGGGTGAACCGGGGTTGAACTATCTGTGCGCAGGTTATAAAACGTTCTTCAAACACATTGATCCGGCCATGAAGAAAATGGCGGAGCTTGTCCGAAACGGCCGGCCGGCGGCGGACATTATGAACAAGGCGGGAGCAATCCCGGCTGCGCCGCAGGTTCCAATGGTTGGAACCCCGAAGCGGAATGACCCGTGCCCGTGCGGCAGCGGCAGAAAATTTAAGAAGTGCTGTGGAAAGTAGATGAGCGAAGAGCGCATAACGGAAACCGCCCCGATCCGGGTGAACGGCGAAACGGTGAGCGAGGGGCTGATCCGGCAGGAGCTGGAGATGCTGCGCGAGCGCTATGCCCGCGAAATGTCCCCGGCCGAGATGGAGCAGAAGGCGGCGAAGATTGAATCCGACGCCCGCGAAAACGCGGTGGAGCGGGTGCTGCTGATGCAGAAGGCCCGGACGGTGATTGCCGACCTGCGGCCGGAGGAGGTCGAGGCCCGGTATACCGCACTGCAGGAACAGCACGGCGGGGCGGAGGCGTTTTTTCAGCGGTTTGAGCTGTCCGATGAGGATGTCGCTGAAATCAGGGAAAACCTGGCCGACGGCGTGCGGCTGGAAAAATATTTTGATCAGCTCTGCGAAAAGGTGGCGCGTCCGGTAGAGGCGGATTCGCGGGCTTATTATGCAGCGCACACGGAGGAGTTTGAGCTTCCGGAATCGGTGCATGCGGCGCATATCGTGCAGCACCCGACGCCTGAGCTGCCGCTGGAAAAAGTGAATGCCGACCTGCTGAATATTCGGGAGCGCCTGAAAAGGGGCGAAAATTTTGATGAGCTGGCGGCGGCGCATTCCCATTGTGAGGGCGGGCAGTATGACCTCGGCTGGTTTGAGCGGGGCCGCATGGTGCCGTCGTTCGAGGCCGTGGCGTTTTCCACGCCGGTCGGCGAATTCAGCGATGTGTTCCAGACGGAGTTCGGCTATCATATCCTGCTGGTGCGCGACCGGAAACCGGCGCGTCTGATGCCCTATGAAGAGGTGCGGTACGATATTGAGAGCATGCTTTTTGATGAGCGTAAGAATGAAGCGATCGGTGCTGTGGCGGATGAACTCCGCGCTGCGGCGGAGATTGAAAACCTGGTGATTGCGGAAGAAGAATGATGCCGGAAGCGAGTGTGCAGTTTGCGTTTATTGGACCGGGCGGCCCCGAGTTGATCGTGGTGATGCTGGTCCTGATTGTGATGTTCGGGGCGAAGGATGCGCCGAAAATGTTCCGTAAGATCAATGAGTTCATGAGCCATATCCGCAATGCCGCCGAGGGGTTTAAACGCGAGATTATGTATGGCGACCTCAACAGCGAACCGACCGCGGC
>JBFJYX010000269.1:0-4591 GCA_041622415.1 Pontiella sp. | reverse complement strand
TGGTCTTATAGGTAAAGGGCGAATCAATATACCTGCCGCTCTTATCAATCGCATCTTTCAGGTCGTGAATATCCAACGTGACGCTGCCGCGGATGGCCCCGGCCTTATCCGCCGTGATTGACATCACCGAAACGTCATCCGGAATCGAAACAAACAGCTTTCTCGAAAAGCGGGTATCGCCGTCGCGCCAGGCAACCTCCACCTCGCCGGTTTCAAAATTCAAGGTCCGGCGATAGTCCTCAAACATATGGTCGGTATCGGTCGTCACCAGCATATCCAGCGCCGGGTGGTAGCGCGCATTGGTGCCTTTGAAGCCCATCTCCTTCATCTTTTTCGAATAGTGGCTGTTGGCTTCCACATAGTTCCCCTCCAGCATCAGCTTGCGAACCACCTCGAGATCTTCCGACATATCGGGAAGCTCGGCAACCCGCCCGCCGTACCACAGCTCGTTATGGTTGAACAGAACGCGCTCCTCGTTCACCGATCCATAGACGAGCGCCCCGACCCGGCCATTGCCCGAAGGCAGCGCCTCACGCCACTGCGCGGCAGGCGTCACCATCGTCATCCCCCGCTGACCGGCGAGCTCGGCCCCATGGCTGATCAGCACACTGCCAAGCGCGCCGAACATGATCCATTTCTTCAACATAAGACTGTGCTCCTTCAATGCTCCATCAGAAACTCAACGGTTCGTGCCACGATCTTTTCCCTGGACGGCGTAACGGTTCCATCGACAGGCCTCCAATTATGACCGGCGTTTTTGACAACCACGACTTCCACAGGCGCTTTGACTGTCTTGAGCTCCTCCAGCATACGGGTGGCATGATGAACCGGGATCGTGGTGTCTTTATCACCTTGGAACATAAGCAAAGCCGGACTGTCCGTGGTCAGGTAAACCACCGGACTCATCTCGCGGAAGCGCATCTTCTCATCCGCCTTGTCATGGCCCATAATCCTGCCGTGAAACCGGGTGCTTCCATTAAACAGTTCCGGATCCTGAAAGTCGCAGGGGCCATACCACGAAACACCGGCCACCGTGCTATAGCTGTATTTCGCCAGCTCAGGATCCCCCTTCAAACTGCCAGCCTGCGGAGCAAGTAAAACCATCTGAGCCAGATGCCCGCCCGCCGAATCGCCGAAGGTGTAGATCCGGTCCGGATCAATCCCGAGTTCCTTCTTGTAGGCCGAAACAAACCGCAGCGCATCCATGGAATCAATCACACAGTCGCGCATGGTTACGCCGTTTGCGGCCAGACGATAATCGACCGACAGGACGCAGAATCCCTGTTTCAAAAGCTCCTTGTGCACCACTTTGAATGAATTCAGCCCGGCCCCTTCTTTACTGCCGGCCGCCCATCCGCCGCCATGCGTATAGATGACGACCGGCTTTTTGGAGTTGCTGTCTTTATCCGGAAAATAAAAGTCAAAGAAAACAGGGCCCTGAGGAGACTGCTTAAAGATGACATTCAGCAGCTTCTCACCCGGACTGTCGATGTAGGTAACCGGCATCTTCTTCAGTTCACCCACATCAAGAAACCCATCTTGATCGGCATCATAACGCGCCATTTTCCGCCAGCTCCGCTCATTTTCAGACGGCTCGATTTTTCCGTCGCCGTTCTTATCCGAACGGGCAAGTATATTCCGGGCCTTAACCTCAGTGTAAACATCCGTCGAATCCTTCAGCGGCTCAAGCGCTTGTGCGTTCAACACGGTCACCAGAGAAGCGAATAAGGGCGTAATCATTCGTTTCATAATTTATATTTCCAATCGATTTTGGCTTCCCAGGTTTCGAGATCCACAAAGACGGAGGCATGGGCGAACTCACGCCTGTATTTCCAGCCCTGGCGTTGAAAATCGCCCTTAGGCGGACCGAGCGGCTGATCAAATTCCGGGTACCATACAAAGGTGCCGGTATCATCCCCCTGATATCCCCAGGTATAGCAGAAATAGGAATAAGGCTCGGCGATCAGGAGATAACAGGCCAACGGAAACGTAATGGATTCGCGGGCCATTTTTTCCCGTTCCTCCTTCGGTTTATCCATCATCGCTTTGTCCCGCCAGTCAAACTCAGGCCAGGCTTTAACCGCCAGGATTTTTCCCGATTTCGCCACGGTGTGCAGTGTTTCGATATCCGCTGCGAGCTTCTCCTTCTTCCCCGGTGTTGCCGTCACAAAATGTTCCTTCATCGCGCCGTCGGTCACGTTGAGCATGCGGGCGCCAATATCATCCGGATCGAGGTTAATGCCGTTCTGAATGAGTATTTTTGAAGGCCCGATCCTCCGGCGCGTATCCTTGACCATGGCGATCATACCGTCATTAAGCGCATCACATTTTTCCTGACCGCAGGCCGTAATGCGGCCGCGGGTGCTGTATTTACCGATCGCATCAACAAAGATGCCATCGGCCCCGCATTTTTTAACCGCAAACTCAGCGGTATCCGCCCACCACGTCTGCACGGCTTTCTGCGAAAGATCACTGAACGGGCTGCTGAAAATGGTCATCGGCTCTCCCTCCAGATTCACCAGCTCGCCGCCCTCCGGAAATTGCTCATTAAGCTTATAGCCCCCGATCTTTATGCAGGAATTCCAGTAGAACAGCACCGTGGCCTTCGGATTGCGTTTTTTAATCTCCTTCACCGCAATCGCGAACCCTTGCTCGGTGCTGCCGTATTTCCGTTTGGCATGCCCTTTTTCAATCGTAATAAAATCAAAATGCTCCGCCAGGAAATCGTGCTGCTCGTCCGAAAACCCGTTGGACATGTTGGCCAGGTGGGCATAGACCGGAACCGTATCCCAACTGAAGGGCACATTATATTTTGGCGCACACAGCGCCGTAAACGGCAGGGCCAAAGAGAGCATGAGTATTTTTTTCATTCAGCAGCCCCCCTGCTATTTCGTTTCCTTAAATCCGGTCACGTCGTCCAGCACGATCCGCTCGCGGGCATCCGGCTCGCGGACGCTCAGATCCACATTTTTAAATTCAATATTTTCGGCGTGGCGAATGTAGGCCCCCCATGCCGGCAGGATGCCGAAGAAATACTGCTCCGGGTAGCGCGTTTCATCCTCAACCACTTTGCGCTTCGCGTCTTTTTCGGTTCCGTTTCCGGGATAGGACACCTTGAAATTTTCCAGCACCACATCTTCCACATAATGACCGGGAATGCCACTGATCATAACAGGACCGGCCGTTGCAAACTCTCGGTCGGGCCTGGTCTTTTCGCGCGGCTGAATCGTGACGTTTGCGACCACGTCGCGAATGTGTATACCTTTGACGGATCCGACCGATGCGCCTTCGGATTCATTCGGATTCAGCAGCGCCGTGCCGGTGTAGGTGTTTGCTCCGTACACCCGGCCCCGGTTGCCCAGGCGAACAAAAAGCGGCGACCCGACATTATCCATCACGATGCGCGAAATGTTCACGTTCTCCATACGCCCGCCGTCTACAATCTGCAGTTTAATGCCGCCCATCGGACAGTCATAAAAATAGCAGTTCGAGACATCGATATCGATGAAGCCTCCGCTCGATGACGTTCCGCATTTAAACGCCGCGGTATGGCTGCTCACCACGCAGTTCCGTACCACAATATTCCGGCACGGATACTTTGAACTCTTCAGGCAGATCGAGTCGTCGCCCGCCATGATGTCGCAGTTTTCAATCAGCACGTTTTCACATCCGTCGATATCGAATCCGTCATTGTTGGAATGGTTATCCTGCATCCGGATTTTCACCCGCGCGATATGCACATCTTTACATTCGACGAGGTGAATGCCCCAGAACGCCGGGTTCTTATAGGTCAGCCCGGAAAACGTCACATTCCGGCAGTTCTCAAAGCGAATGAGCCGCGGGCGATTGTCTTTGCCGCCGGGCCCCGCCTTTTTCGGAAAAAATTCCGGCTTACCGCGGCCGTCGATCACCCCGAGGCCTTCGAGACGGATATTGACCGCGTCCTCGGCATAGAGAAAACATTCGGAATTCCCCTCACGTGACGGCCGCAGATCGTCAATGGGATAATCCGAGTGATTCTGACTGCCCAGAATGTATGCGCCATGATCCAGCGAAAGCGTCACATCGCTTTTCAACCACAGGGTGCCGGAAACATATTCACCCGCCGGCACTCGAACCGTTCCGCCGCCGGCCTGTGTGCAGGCATCAATCGCCGCCTGCAAGGCTTGGGTATTCAGCGTCTCGCCATCTCCAACGGCACCGAAATCGGTTACGTTGAACATTTTCGACTCGTTTCGCACCGTCTCAAAATTAACTGTTCCAACGGAGCCTTCCGGAGCAGCCGTGCTGACTCCGGCAACCACAGCGGCACACATCACGATAGACCAATAGTTCATACTCAAAAACTCCCTGTTATTCTTTTATTCAACAGCTGAAGACAACCCAATCCTCGTCGGCCGTGTTCGCAGGCCGTAACGCCAACCACGCCCGCCAATCCGGCTTTGGACCAAAATAGTATCACGCCATTCCCTTTCTGAAACGCCCCGGGTTCGGTCGGTGTCAACACGACACATAAACCGGTATAATTTACCACGTCTGACAAAGGTGCATATCCTCTAATAGGGGGATAAAGACGAATCGTTGGATGGAG
>JBFJYX010000268.1:0-4592 GCA_041622415.1 Pontiella sp. | reverse complement strand
TGGACAACCTGTTCGACGGCGACCCCGACGTTTACGCCGACACCACGACCGCCGGCAGCTGGACCGGCGTGGACTTCGGCCAGGCCCGCCAGGTGCAGCAGATCGATTATGTGCTGAGGGACTGGAGCTGGCGCGGCCCCGCGTATGCGTCGAATGCCGTGTTCGAAGCCTCCAATGATCCGGACTTCCTCACCGGCGTGGAAGTCATCCACACCATACCGGCCGGTGTGGCCAACTACCCGGCGGTGAACTCGATCACCATCACCAATGCCTCGTCCTTCCGGTATTTGCGTCTGAAAGGGCGCACGGAAAACCCGGATGCCCGGCCGCTGTATTTTATGGCGGAAGTCGACTTTGTGACGGCCCCCGCGAATGTGTACACAACCCGTGGAACCCCGCATAGCTGGCTGGATGGATATTACGATGTGGCGACGCAGTTCGGCGGCGATTATGACCTGGCGGATGAATCGGATACGGACGGCGACGGCCATGAGGCCTGGCAGGAATATATTGCCGGGACCGACGCCACCAACCCGGATTCGGTGCTCCGCGTCAATTCGGCAGAAGCCGTCGGCGGCGATTGGGTGATCACCTGGCAGTCGGTGGCCGGCAAGAGCTACAGCATCATCACCAACGCGAGCCTGGCCTCTCCGAATCCGGGCGTCGAGGCCTCGGGCATCACGGGGCAGCCGAACGAAACCTCGTATACGGGCACCGTCGGGGGCGCCACCGCGGTCTTCTATGAGGTCGGGGTGGAATAGTCCCGCAGGAGCCCCGGCCGCCGGCGGTTATTTCCGTCACTTTTCGGATTGATTGGCAGGGGAAGCTTGGGTAGTTTGCGCCACTTGTAGATAAATTTCGGGGGGCTGTTTCATGCGGGTTATCCGCTGCCCCGATAAGTACGATCTCGTCAGTCAGGGTTCGTTTGTTTGCATGGTTTCCAGACCTTGGAAACCGCGTTGATGAACGAAAGGAAAGACGATGAAGTATGTATCGATATACCACGCGAACCTGAACTATGCCTATCTGCCGGAGCGCCGGTATGAATTTGTGATCCGGAAAAGCTATGAGCTGATTTTCGACACCTACCGCGAAAAACTGCCGAACGACAAATATGTGTTCGAAGCCTCCGGGTTCACCGTAGAGCAGATGGCCATTAAAACGCCGGACGTGCTCGAAAAACTCAAAGCCGCGATCGCGTCGGGGCAGTGCGAATTCATGGGTTCGCCCTATGCCCACCCGATGCTGCCGAACTTCCCCGAAGAAGACGGACGCTGGGCGATCAAATTCTCCAACGACATCTATCAGAAATACCTCGGCATTCAGCCGAAGAGTTTCTGGAACCCGGAATGCGGCTGGCGCAGCTATGTGAAAAATCAGGTCGCCGACAACGGCTACCGCAACCTGCTGCAGGAATTCGAACAGTACAGCCGCTCGCTCGACGCCGACGGCAACCCGCTGCGTCCGGAAATCTACGACGTCGAAAAAATCGACAACTCGCAGTTCTACAACTTTGACTTTAAGTACGATCTGCCCGGCACCGAAAAGGCGCTGCACTTCCCCTTCAAAAACCTCGAAGGCATGGAGCCGGATACGCTGCGCGTTTTCCTGCGCACGGACCGCGTGGCGGTTTTCGGCGTCCGCTATTTCATGAGCCATCCGGGTCACACGCTCGAAGAGTATGTGAAGCTGATCAAAAAGTTCTCCGCCCAGAATGAAGGCGAAGAAGAGGGTGCCATGCTGATTTATGCCGACGACGCGGAATATGTCGGCACCAACGCGTGGTACAACCTGAAATACTGCAACGATCCGGATGCCATTTTTGAAGCGATGCCCGACGCCGAGGAAAAACTGGTCAACCTCGTGAATGCCGTACGGGAACTGGGCGAGTTCACCACGCTCGATTCCGCCTGCAACGACCTGCCGGCGCTCGAAGACAAAATCAACTTCAACGACAACATGTCGTGGCACGGCGGTCAGGCCTCCAACTGGTCGGGTACGCCGATGGCCAAACTGCTGCGTCCGTGGCAGCAGCTCGTCCGGGATAAGCTGAAGGAAGTGGAAAGCACGCTGCCGCAGGATGTGCTGGAGCGCATCTGGTTCCACCTGACCAACTCCTACAACTCCGACGGACAGTGGCCGCCCACCACCAAAGCGTCCCCGCACTTCATCTTCCCGTTCAACTATAACTATAACTTCCAGAACCTGCTGGCGGCGGAAATGCTGCTCGGCGGCGTGGACCGTTCCGTGCTGGAGACCGATCCGATTGCCACCATGGCCGCGATCTTCACCATGCAGCAGGATCTCGTGCTGGAAAAAGCGGAGCAGCTGATCGCGTCCGGTTCGGAAGAGGAACAGAAGAACGGCGCGCTGGCCAAAGAGCTGATTCTGCGTTCGCGCGACACTTCGGCGATTGATCCGAATGCTAAGGTTCTCTATCCTGCTGAATATGAGGTCCGGGCGGATGCACTGATTCATGCCCGCAAGCTGGTCGGCGGCGTGGTGGTTGCCGGAGATAAATAGAAACGAGACTGAATGCCTTACGCGAAATTCGACCCTGATGAGATGATCCTGCGGGATCATCTCGCGTATGACCGCACCGTTCTGGCGAACGAGCGCACGCTGCTGTCCTATCTGCGGACGGCCATTGCGCTGTTTGCCGGCGGCGGTACGCTGGTTAAGCTGCTGCACGATGAACCGGATATGGTGCGGCTGGGGTTCGGATTGATCGGGATCGGCCTGGTGGCCGCCGCAGTCGGGATTGCGCGGTACATTCAGGTCAGGAAACGCATCAGCGTGGCCTACGAAAAACTCGAAGAGGCCGAAGCGGAAGCAGAGGCCCGGAAATAAAAAAAGGAGCGGTTTTTAAACCGCTCCTTTTTGTTTTCCAGGGATTGGAAAATTCCGGACTTCGGAAAATTCCAATCATTGGAAGGGGACTTATCCGAGTTCCGGAACGTCGACCCATTTGCGCTCTTTCCAGCTTTCCATGCCGAGCTCGGCCAGCTGAACGCCTTTTGCGCCTTCCATGAGGGAGTAGTTCCACTCTTCGTCGAGCACGACGTGTTTGATGAACATTTCCCACTGAATTTTGAATGCGTTGTCGTATTCAATGTTGTTCGGCACATCTTCCCAGCCGCCGAGGAAGTCGATCGGCTGCGGAATGTCCGGATTCCAGACCGGTTTCGGCGTATTGGCCGCGGCCTGGGTTTTCACTTCGCGCAGGCCGGCAACGGCGGAACCTTTGATGCCGTCCACGTGAACGGTCAGCAGGTCGTCGCGGCGGACGCGGGTGCACCAGGAGCTGTTGAACTGAACCATGGTTCCGTCTTCGAGCAGGAACATCGCGTATGCGGAGTCATCGGCCGTACATTTGAACGGGGTGCCGTCTTCGGCACGACGTTCGTCGAGGTCGGTGGCGCCGTAGGCGACCAGCGACTTAACCGGACCGAATACATTGTCGATCACATAGCGCCAGTGGCAGAACATATCGATCATCATGCCGCCGCCGTCTTCGGAGCGGTAGTTCCAGGACGGGCGCTGTGCCGGCTGGTCGTAGTCCATGCCGGTGAATACCCAGTAACCGAAGTCGCCTTTCACGGAGAGGATCTTACCGAAGAAGCCCTGTTCCTTGAGCATTTTGATTTTGCGGAAGCCCGGCAGCCAGAGTTTGTCCTGGACCACGCCGTTTTTCAGGCCGGCATCGTCGACGAGTTTCGCCAGACGGACCGCTTCTTTGGTTTCAACCGCGGTCGGCTTTTCGCAGTAGATGGCTTTGCCGGCTTTTACGGCCTGTTCAATGAATCCTGCGCGCTGCAACGTGCCGGAGGCGTCGAAGAAGATTTCGTACTCGCCGTATTTTCCGTCCAGGGCGCCCTGGACATCGGTGGTGTATTTGAAGGCTTCGCCGCGGGCTTCGTTGCCGTATTTTTCCGCCAGTTCCTTGAGGGCATAGTCGCGACGGCCGGTCAGGATCGGGTCGGGCATGATGGTGAGGTCGTTGTTAACCCGGATGCCGCCCTGTTTGATGATGGCGGTGATGGAGCGGGCGAGGTGCTGGTTGGTGCCCATGCGTCCGGTCACGCCGTTCATGATAATGCCGATACGTTTGATTTCCATAGTGAAACTCCGTTTCAGTTTTAGGGTTTAAGTGATTACGTTTTAAGTGATGCGTGAGCCGTGAAACGTGAATGGTCACGCCTCACGTTTCACGAATTATGTGTTTAGATAATGATGGGTCCGCCTTCGGGCATGTCGGTGCACTGCGGGGCTGCGCCTTCCGGAAGGTCCGGGACATCAACGCCGGCTTTCGGCAGTGTGCCGGCCAGTTCTTCTTTCCAGTGGGCGACATCGCCGGCCGGGCCATAGCAGTAGATGAATGTGGCTTCTTCATCGCCGATGTTGGTCATCTGGTGATAGACGCCGGACGGAATATGGACAATCTGTCCGGCTTCCATTACCTGACGTTCTTCGCCGAGGCACATTTCGGTTTTTCCCGATACCACGAAGTAGACTTCTTCCTGTTCCTGATTATGCCACGGAACCTGCCCGCCGTTCGGCTCCAGGGTCACAAAACCCATGGCAAAGTTGTC
>JBFJYX010000267.1:0-4593 GCA_041622415.1 Pontiella sp. | reverse complement strand
GCGCTGATCAAGCGCCGGCAGTCCGTATAAACGAAGCGGTTAAGATATTTACGAATCATGATTTAGGGTGCAATTCTTGCCCGCTCTGTTAAAATACAGCTCTTTAAAGGGAAGCCGCATATGAGTCAGGAAACAGAAAAAAAAGCCGATGAGCTCGAAAAGAAAAGTACGGAAAAAAAGCGCATCGAGTACTACAACGAACTGATGAACGCCGCGCAGACGCAGACTTTCAAGGGCTACATCGTGGCCATCAAAGGCAAGGGCATGATTGTGGAGCTGCCCGACTCGCTGCAGCGCGGAATGATCACCTTTGCCTCCATCACCTCCGACTGGCTCGAGGCCAACGACGAGATGACGCAGGCGCTGACCAAAGGCGGAAAGGTAAAGTTCACCATCGGCCAGGAAGTGGAGGTGGCACTGGCCAAAGTGGATACGGCGCGCAACTTCATCGATTTCGTACTCGCCGATCAGGTCGTCCAGCCCGGTCGCCGCGAACGGCGCCGCCGGGTCGAACCGGATATGCGCACCGGCCAACCCCGCAAACGCGGAAATCATCGCCGGCGCAGAAGATAGGCGCTGAACCCTGCCTCACCCTAACCGGCGGTCATCGCCGGTTCGGTGTTTTTTCTTTGCAGGTATTGCAGTGCCGGAAAATCAGGCGGCCGCCTCGTGCCCGGAGTGTCCCGGAAGGCTCGCGGAAACTTCGCGCTCCGCTTCCGGCCACGGTACAACGCGGCCCTCGGTAATCGATTTTTCCAGACGATGATAACCGACCAACTTGCGGTATTCGATAATCTGGCGGTCCAGCAATTCGTGAACATCGACCGTTGTGCAATCGCTTTTCACCACTCCCATAGTATCAGCATTGTTTGTCATCTTTTTTCTCCCGTTATGATGAGAGAATATAAGCAGACAAAGTGCCAAGTTATGCGAAGATTGCAAATTTATTCCGGCTGCGCCGGTTTCGGCGGCAGTTTCACGGTAAGATTGAGTTTGGCCGGGAGGCCGGATTCCTTCGCATTGACGCGGTAAATTCCGTCGCCGGACGTACCCCACAAGCCGAACGTGACCTGCGGGACTTCGTGATTCCGGATCTCTTCCAGGAAAGCCGCGTCGTTGATGCTCACCGTCACCCATTCGCCGCTGATCCACGGAATCGCGGAGCGAGTGGCCAGTGCCGGTTTCCAGAGTCCGGCATCCGCCAGGTTCGTAACCGGCCGCTCCTTCGCATCCAGCCACTGCCGGTCGCGGAACGCACGCCACTGAAACGTCGCTTCTCCAATCCGGGCATTACGGCCGAGAACGCCCAGATCGCCCGCCCCTTCTGCCCAGCTCGCATTCTGCTCGTTATGCACCATGGGCGCCACCGTGAGTGAAAGCGGAACGGCATGGGTTTCCTGGATCCGGAAGGAAAACTCGGCACTCTGAATCTCATTCGTCACGCCCGACAAATCAAATGCGACCAGCGACACCACGCTCAGGTTCGGTGCCAGCACCAGCGAGGACGATGCCCCGCTGTTTGCATTGCGCCGGTTACTGCGGCCGAACAGATCCTTGCCCGCCGTCAGCTCCAGCACGTCAGTCTCCTGTGCAAAAACCGATGCACCGGCCAGTAGACTCATTAAAAAAAGTAAACGTAACTTCATCGTAACCTCGCTTTGTCTTCATCCCCAGTAGAGCAGGAATAAGGCCATACCGCCGCCAAACTATCCCGCAAAATCCCGCTCAAATTTCTGCAGGCACTTCATCAGCGCCTCCGAGCTGATCAGCTTCTTCGCCTCTTTGATCGTCAGCACTCTTCTCTTCCTGCGGTAATCCTCTTCCCATTTAACACGGACTGCACTCACATCCATGGCATAGAGGGTCAGATGAACTTCTTCGCCGCTTTTGATATACACCTTCGTCCGGTAGGCATTGTTTTTCAGGACCCGCCCTTCGACGCCGGCCTCCTCCAGCGCCTCCATCGCGGCAGTGCCCGCTTTGCCCCGTTTCTCTTCAAACCGACCCTTGGGGAAAATCCAGTATCCGGCAGCGCTGGTAATCATCACCACCTTGAGGATACCCCCTTTTTTAATAAACGGGATTACCCCGTACTGCCTGGCCATACCGTTCCTCAGATTAAGGTTTCCAACTCTTCCCAGATTTCCTCATAGGCCCACGCCGCCGACCGCTTGCCCGCATACGCCAGCGCCGGCTCCCGATGCGTGCCCATCTTTTCAATATCACTCGAAAACGGAACCGCATGGTTTAAAAAACGCCGATACTTTTTCCGCATGCGCTCCATCGATTCCTGATGAAGCTTTTTGCTCTTCTGCACCATCGAAAACACGGGAACGAGCTTTTTCTTTTTATAACCTTCGCGCTCGAAAAATTCATACAGCTGCTCCAGCGTCCGCTCCGAAAGCGTCGTCGGAATTACCGGCACCACAATGCGGTCCGCAATCCGGAACACATTTTCGGACAACCGCGAAATATTCGGCGGACAGTCGAGCAGCAGCAAGTCATAATCATGATCCGCCGCCTTCAGCGCTTTTTTCAGCCGTGACCGGCTGTGCTTCATACGCGACAGGAAAATATCAAAATCGCGGAAGTCCCGATTGGCCGGCAGGATATCCAGATCCTCGTAATCACTCGCGCGGATCGACCGGGTAAAATGCTCCACATCTTTAAAGAAGCGTTCGCCGTGCAGTTTTTTCGAAGGTTTGATGCGGAAGTAAAACCCGGACGCGCCCTGCGGATCCAGGTCGCACAGCAGCACGCGCTGCCCCGCCGCCGCGGCCGCATAGGCCAGATTGACCGCGGCCGCTGTTTTACCCACGCCGCCCTTGTTGCTGTAACATGCAATGACTTTCATAAAATCCTATTCTGTGGAAAACAGCACGCGGAACGCGGCCGAGGTTTTCCGGTTCACAAACAGTTTCAAATCAGCTTCCACATCCCCGCGGGCTTTTTTCTGCAGCTGGAAAAGGGTCGCCACCAACGCGCCGACACTCTCCGCCACCTGCAGCCCCTTACGCCCCCGCATCGGATGAGTCTGTGCAAACGATGCCAGTGCGGCGCGCTGAACACAATAATCATTAAACCGGCCCAGCACATCCTGCAGGCCCTTCAGCGACCGGATCATCGGCTTAATCCGCCCCGCCGGAAACAGCGGCATAAAAAACTCCATCAGGTACCGCAGCTTTTTACACTGAATGCGCAGCTCGTGCACCTCGTTTTCCGGCGTCGCCGCATCAATCACCGCCGCAATCGACGCAATTTTTCCGTACCGCTTCAGGATCAGTCGTTTGGCAAAAACCCCGGTTGGATCCTGCGCCGCCGGACCGTGGTTTTTCTTTTCCAACGTCTGGAAATTCGCCAGCAGGTTGTCCATACCCCGCTCATAATCCGGCTGGGTGATGGCCGCCCGCACCCCCTCAAGCGCCTCGTCGCGTTCAGCCTCGAAAATGCCGAACATAATATCCAGCCCGCCGAACTGACTCTCCGGAACCATGTCATAATAGGCATGGCGGTCCAGCAGGTAGACATCCAGATCCCGCAGCCGGTTCGTCTGCTTCATCACGTCCGCCAGCTGCTGTTTGGCCGCGTCACAGAAACCGGCCGCGTAGACGCCCCGGAACAGGCTCAGTACCGAACGCGCGCGGCGCAGGCACACGCGGTAATCATGCAGAAACTCGGTATCGATATCGTCCAGAATACCCGGCTCATTGCGGCGCGCCGTCACGATACAGTTTTCAATAATCCGCCCGGCGGTTTCGATCGCCGGGGACGCGGCCCGGAGATCCATCGGCGGCTTCGCTTCATACAGCGGTGCATCAAGACCGATCAGCGGAAAATAATCCGTTCCGCCGCGGCGGAATCCGTATTTTTCCAGGGCCTGGAAAACGCGCAGCGCATCATCGTCGTACCCGCGCAGCGGCTGCAGAAAGATCCAGGACGCCTGTTTCGGTCCGCGCCGCAGGTGGATCGAACGGAACCGCACCACCGTCTTTTCCAGCTCATCTGTCACCGCCCATTCCACAGCCAGGACCTCCAGGGCCTCAAGATCGGAAAAAGCCCGAAGGCCGGAAAGTTCCAGACATTGGAAACCGACTGGCCCGCCCTTCAGCTCGCCGGCAAACGACCAGTCGCCGGAAACAGCCTGCTCTTCCATCCGTCCGGATTTCAGGTTGATCCACGATACCCGGTTTTGCTGCTGCAGCAGCACAACCCCGGCGCGGCGGCAGCACCCGTCGAAGGTGTCGCGGAGTTTTCCCTGCAGCAGCGTTTCCTGATTCTGAACAACCGAAAAGCCGGGCGGCAGGTGCTTGACCAGCTGGGGTGGTTTTATTCCACCGCTCTTAAATAGGGATAGGTCATCCGGCAACATGGCAAGAAGTATACGCGCCGCGCGGGCGGGTTCAATCTCTTGTAACAAAAGCTTAGAATGAAGAGCCCAAACTCTGAAGAATCGAAAAGGCGCCCATCCCGCCGAATGGCGTCAGCACCGCCAGCAGAATCGGGTTTGAGCTCAGCGGTGCCAGAGCGCCCCGGGCATAGCCCTGAATCTCGTTGATATAGAACTGCAGCTCCCCGCGGGCGGCGGGATCGCCG
>JBFJYX010000266.1:0-4595 GCA_041622415.1 Pontiella sp. | reverse complement strand
GTCACCGCCTGGTGGCGGCCGGTTTTGCGCACGTGCTGCATGGAGGCATTGTGCTGGCTCTCGTACAGCGGCTGCACCTCCGGCGATGAGCCGGAATAAAAATCGGAATCAGATCCCAAATGGTCATATCCATCGACGGATGGCTTTCCGCCACGAGACTGCTTTTTTCTCTTCATAAACTCGTACTCACAAAATGCGCATGGGGAATAGGTATATTTTTCCCCGAATAAAGGGATTGAAGTATTAATCGGTCAACGGTAAGAGTCAAGTTCTGCTCGATTAAGGGACGGACTATTAAACAGGTACAAAATGAACGCTTTTCTAACATTATTCATGATTGCACTGCTCTTCACCACCATACCGCTGGGTATTCTGGCATCGATCAACGCCTTGCGCAAAAAGCACCCCGGTTGCTCGGGCACGCACGACTGCGTGGTGTATAAAGGCGAAAAGGTCATGTGCCCGTCGTGCGAGCTCAAGGAACTGAAGGCCGAAATCGCGGCGGCCCAACAACAGGCCTGATTCGTCCAGACCCCGGAAACCGACCAGGAGGGCTTTAATCAGCCCTCTTTTTCTTTGCACGCCTTGCAGGTGCCGAAGATCACAATACGGTGATTCCGCTCCTCAAAGCCCATCTCCTCGCAGGCTTTGTCGATCAGCACCATAATTTCATCATCGCTGAACTCGATGAACTGCCCGCATTTGTCGCAGATCATATGTTCATGGTGCGGATGGTTGAAGGTGTGCTCATAGTGCGCGTGCACATCGGTATCGCGAA
The DNA here is from genome assembly GCA_041622415.1 of Pontiella sp. Lineage (GTDB taxonomy): Bacteria > Verrucomicrobiota > Kiritimatiellia > Kiritimatiellales > Pontiellaceae > Pontiella. The sequence continues at coordinate 3,817 of JBFJYX010000266.1, read as the reverse complement.
TCACACGCACCAGCCCCGCCTCTTCCATCAGCGCCAGCGTGCGGTACACGGTGCCGCGGCTCACATGGTTCATGCCGCTGGAAAGCTCGGCGGCGAGATCATCCGCACAAAAGTGGTCGTGCCGCGAAAAAACCTGCGTCAGCACAATCTTGCGGGCCTGCGTCACCCGCGCGTCTTTTTTCTTCAGAAATTCCACAAACAGCGGCCAGGCTTCCTCGACGGACTGCTTCACTTCTTCGGGCAGCTGCTGTTCATCAATACTCATTCTCGGGCATCTTTCTTTTTGGAATTAAATCTATATATAAACACGTATATGCCCCAGAATTGTTGATGTAATCAAGATATTTACTGGTATATTGCTCCGATTTACGTAAAAGAAACACCGAACCCAAGAGAAGGAGAGAAACCATGGCTCATGTAATTTCCGGCGAATGTATTTCCTGCGGCGCCTGCGAAGCCACCTGCCCGGTCGAAGCAATCAGCCAGGGCGATGACCAGTTTGTGATTGATGCCGACACCTGCACCGACTGCGGAGCCTGCACGGATTCCTGCCCGGTCGATGCGATTTCCGCCGGCTGAACACAGAAGGATACTGACCTGAAGCGGCTTTATTAAAGCCGCTTTTTTTGTGCCCGGCTCCCGCTCAGGGATGAATAAACCGGAACGAGGCCATCGCCGTTGCAATGCCGGTCAGCATCCCCATCAGCACCTCCAGGCGCGTATGCCCGAGCAGCTCCTTGAGTTTGGTCTGCGAAAGATGATGCTCATGAAGCAGCTCGTCGACGATCTGGTTCAGGACCTTCGCCTGCTCCCCGGCCGCCTTGCGCACGCTCTGCGCATCGAACATCACCACAATGGCAAACGCCAATCCGAGGGCAAAGATCGAGGAGGAAAAGCCTTCGCACAGCCCCAGCGATGTCGCCAGCGACGAGGCCATCGCCGAGTGGGCACTCGGCATACCGCCAGTGCTCACCATATAGCCGAAGTCGAGTCTGCGGGATTCAATGAAACAGTTGATCATTTTCGCGGTTTGAGCAACAAGCCATCCCAGCAGGGCGGCCCAGGCACTTGGATGTAACATCGTAATGATATCCTTTGGTTGAATACCCGTTTGTATAGGGACCGGCAGAGACGAGTTCAACCTGAATCGTCATCGGACCCGTCCGGCGACGTCGTAAAATTCTTCAGGCGCCAGACCGGTTCATCCAGCGTCCCGCTCAAATGCATCTCGAACAGTTTGGAGATCGGCGAGGTAATCACCCGGATCACCTTGCTCAGCCCTTTGTTGTTAAACACATTCACCCGTACATTGGCATCATACCCGTCCGTACTCGAATAGAGCCCCGACGCCGTGGCGCTGAACAGATCCCCCTGAAAGACCGCATCGTCGGTTTTCACCAGCCCGGGCTGAAAAACAAAATCACATTTCAGATGCGTGATGGAGAAAAAGTTAAACCCCGGCATCACCTTCCGCATAATATTGGAAAACGCGGTAAAGACCGGCAGGTCCGCCAGCTCTCCGTCTTCGATCGAGATCGATCCCCCGCCTTCCGCATGCTCCAGGAACGGTGCAGTCAGGTCCGAAGCCAGCGTCATTTGGCCCGTAAGCCTGCCCATGGTCCGATCCCGCACCGGGCGCCCCATGGACTGCTGCAGCTGCCGCACATCGACACCGTTCATCCGGAAGCGCGTAAAAAACGGCAGGTTCGTACTGCCCGGCATGAGCGTGAGGGCGAACGATCCATCGCCCGAACCGCCGTACAGATCGCAGACCGCGTTGGTTACCGTGATCATCGGCCCCGAGCCGATCACCGTCGCCTTAAGCCGATCCATTTTCGCCACCGGAATCTCCAGCCCTTCGGCCTCCACCTCGGCGATAAAATCCGTCTGCTCCATCGATCCCCAGTCCACGGTGCCGCGCGCTTTAACCGCGGTATCGCCCGACGTTTTCAGATAGTGGCCGAAAATATTGTGATAGGGCCAGACCGCATCTTCGACCAGCTCGGGATGGATGCTGCCGAACGCATCGAAATACACCCGGTCCTCGCGGAAATTGATCTCGGCCTCGCCCTTGATAAAATCGACGCCGTCCATGGCGGCAATCGGATCCAGCGTGAGAACGGAATTGGTGTAGAAAGCCGAAACATTGGCGGTTGAAAGCAGGGCCTCATGAAAACCGACCTCGTGCCCCACCCCGCTGATATCGATATAAAAGGTGCTCCAGTTTGTGTAGCACGAACCGAGCTTGAGCGAAATCTGCGGCAGCTCCGTCGGGAAATAAAAACGGTCGATGACGTTGGTGGCAATCGGCACGATCGATAGAGGATCAATCAGCAGGTTCGGGTCCAGGCTGCCCTCGGCTTCAACGCCGAACGTCGCCCGGTTGGCATCCCAGAACACGCGTCCCGTGGCCGCACCGCCCTGCATGCAGCTGTTGAATTCTTCCGCCCGGTCCTCCTGCCCCTGCACGTGGGCATAGAGTTCGGAAAGCTCGAGAAAGCCGTTCGTCCGTTCAATATTTCCGCGCGCCGACTCGATCAGCAGCCCGCTGTAGGTCAGGTCCCGCACGCTGAAAGAGCCCGCCAGATGATTCGGCAGCTCCTCCGGCCGGCACGGGCCGGCCCGCAGGGAAAAGGCCGGCAGTTCATCAAACTGCAGCTGGGCCTTAACCAGTACATCCAGAACAACCTGGGGCGCCAGAAGCAGCAGACGGCTCGATGTGATGGAATTGTTCACCTGCCCCTGGATCAGCCCGGAGCCCAGGTCATACTCAGCCGCCAGATTCAGCTCCTGCGCATTGCGCACCACCGAAAGCTGCTCCAGCTTCAGCTCGGGATAGGCATAGGCGAAATCGACCGCCACGCGGTCAAAACCGACCTTCCGGATGGCGACGGCCTCCGCCTGCGCCGCGGCCTCGAGCGTGCTGTCGGCATAGTTGTTCATATCCACCGAGAAACGGAGCTCCACCCGGGCGTCCCCGTTGATCTCAAGCTGCTTCAGGCGGTTTTCCAAAGCCTGGAACTCTTCCGGACCGACATAGACCGGCAGCACGGTTTCCTGCGGCTGGCGGTCCTCTTTGCCGGCCTTCGGCGGCCGCGTTCCGCGCGACCCCGGAACCACGCGCTCCGGCGTCTTTTTCAGCAGCACGCCCTCCACCAGGAAATCAACCCCCAGCCACGACATTTCGGCATCGGAAAACTCCACGCGGTCCGGAAGCATGGTCATCGTCAGGCGGGCATGGTCCACCCGGCGCCAGGTGCACGCCTCGGGCAGCTTAACTCCCCACTCGACCGACGGGGTAAAACGGATATTGCGAGCCTCGAAATCCAGTTTCCAGCCTTTGGAATCCGCCGCCTCGAGTTCGCGGCGGCGGGCAAACAGCACTTCATCGGCTTCGAACAGCGGCGCCAGGTCATCGGGATGGCGGCTGTAGTAGGAAACCCCCTCCGCGAGCCAGCCCCGCAGCGTCAGCGACAGGCTCTCCACGTGAATCGGAATCCCCTCCGCATTCACGCGGTTAATGATCAGCTGCAGCGCGGAGTCGGGAACACCGTAGAGCCGGAGAAACACAAACGCGCCGACCAGCAGGACCAGAATCCCCGTCAAAACGCGAACCGCATTATGCACAACCCCGTAGATTATGCCGGCGACCCGCTTGCTGAGACTTGAACGATTCATTTAATCAGAGGGTACGGGCTCCGCCACAGGGACCGGCTGAATGAAATCCGCCGTCAGGGAGAGCACCGCGGGCTTATCGAGGAAAAAGATCACGTCGCGGCCCTTAACCATCGAATAATAGCCTTCCGATGTTTCGCGC
>JBFJYX010000265.1:0-4639 GCA_041622415.1 Pontiella sp. | reverse complement strand
TGGAACGCCAGGTTGAGCTGCTGCAGGAGATGGGCTGCAATGCGATCCGCACGTCCCACAATCCGCCGGCGCCGGAGCTGCTGACGCTGTGCGACCGCATGGGCATCCTGCTGCAGGTGGAGGCGTTCGACTGCTGGGCCACGGGCAAAACGCCGAACGATTATTCCAACTTTTTCGACGACTGGCACGAGCGGGATCTGACCGCCATGATTCATCGCGATCGCAACCATCCGTCGGTGGTGATGTGGAGCACCGGCAACGAAGTGCGCGAGCAGTGGGACAAGGGCGATAATTTTAAGATTGCGCAGCGGCTGACGGAACTCGTGCACGAACTCGATCCGACCCGGCCGGTGTCGGTGGGCTGTAATAACGGGCAGGCGGGCTGGAACGGGTTTCAGGAAACGATGGACCTGTTCGGCTATAACTATAAGCCGCACCTTTATTCCAAGTTCCATGACCTGCATCCGGACCAGCCGGTGTACGGCAGCGAAACCGCTTCGACGGTCAGCTCGCGCGGCGAATACTTTTTCCCGGTGTCCGATAAAAAGAGCATGGGCGCGGGCGGTAATTTCCAGGTCAGTTCGTACGACCTGACGGCCCCGCCGTGGGCGAATAATCCGGATGTTGAATTTGCGGCGCAGGATAAACAACCGTATGTGTTCGGCGAGTTTGTATGGACCGGTTTTGATTACCTGGGGGAACCGACGCCCTATAACGACGATAAAACCAACCTGCTGAACTTTTCCGATCCGGAAAAACGCCGGCAGATGGAAGAGCAGATGAAGGTGCTCGGCGGGACGGTTCCGGCGCGCAGTTCCTATTTCGGGATTCTGGACCTGTGCGGTTTTAAGAAGGACCGGTTTTATATCTATCAGGCGCGCTGGCGTCCGGAGCTGCCGATGGCGCATATCCTGCCGCACTGGAACTGGCCGGAGCGGGTGGGCCGGGTGACGCCGGTGCATGTCTACACCTCGGGCGACGAGGCGGAGCTTTTCCTGAACGGAAAATCGCTGGGCCGGAAAAAGAAGGTGGACTTTCAATACCGTCTGCGCTGGGACGATGTGGTGTATGCGCCGGGCGAACTGAAGGTGAAGGCGTTCAAGGATGGAAAACCCTGGGCGGAGCAGGTGATGAAAACCACCGGTGCGGCGTCCCGGCTGAAACTGGCCGCCGACCGGCCGGTCATTGAGGCCGACGGCGTGGATGTTTCGTTTGTCACGGTTCAGGTTTCGGATGACGAGGGGCTGGCGGTGCCGCGGACGCATAACGAAATCCGTTTTGCACTGGAAGGCCCCGGAAAAATTATTGCGGTCGGCAACGGAAATCCGGCCAGCCACGAGCCGTTTCAGGCATCGAAGCGTAAAGCATTTAACGGGCTCTGCCTGGTGGTGATCCAATCCTTGGAAAACCGGCCGGGCAAAATTAAGCTCATGGCCCAATCGGACGGATTGGCAGGCGAAACCCTTATACTGGAGAGTAAATAATGATCGGGGATATAAAACAGAGTTTGATTGCGGCCGCGTGTGTTGTCGGATTATCGGTGACGGCGGCGGAGCGTCCGAATGTGGTTATTATCTACGGCGATGACGTGGGGTTCGGCGATGTCGGGGCCTATGGATCTGAAATGATACCCACCCCGAATATTGACCGGTTGGCGGCGGAGGGACTTCGTTTTACCGACGGACATTGCTCGGCGGCCACCTGCACGCCGTCGCGTTTTTCGATGCTGACCGGGATTCACGGATTCCGCCATGGGGTCCATGTTCTTCCGCCCAACGCACCGCTCAGCATTCCGACGGATGTGCTGACACTGCCGAAGCTGTTTAAGCAGGCCGGCTATACGACCGGCGTGGTCGGGAAGTGGCATCTCGGCATCGGGGCGGAAGGGGTGGAGACCGACTGGAACGGGGAGGTGAAGCCGGGACCGCTGGAAATCGGATTCGACCGGTCGTTCCTGCTGCCGTCCACCAACGACCGCGTGCCGTGCGTCTATCTGGACGGACACCGTGTGGTGAACCTCGATCCGAATGACCCGCTTTATGTCGCAAAAAAATATACGGATGTGCAGGTCGAAGGCAGCACGCAGTATCCGGACGGAAGAAAAGACCGCGCCGCGATGACCTATTACAAGAGCACGCACGGGCACAACAACAGCGTCATCAACGGCATCGGCCGCATCGGTTATATGTCCGGCGGCAAGTCGGCCCTGTGGAACGACGAAACGATGGCGGATGAGTTTGTGAAACAGGCGAAGGCGTTTATTGCCGATAACCAAAAGCGCCCGTTTTTCCTCTACTTTGCGTCGCAGGATATTCATGTGCCGCGCGCGCCGAATCCGCGGTTTCAGGGTAAAACCAAGCTGGGCTATCGCGGCGATGCGATGGTGCAGTTTGACTGGGCAACCGGCGAAATTATGAAGGCGCTGGAGCAGTACGGGCTGGCCGAAAATACCCTCGTGATTTTTTCCAGCGACAACGGACCGGTCTATGACGACGGCTACGATGACGGCACCACGGTGAAGACGTCCACGAAAGAGGTTGATCGCGGGCACGACGGTTCCGGCATTTACCGGGGCGGGAAATACCAGATTTATGAGGGCGGCACGCGCGTTCCGTTCATTGTCCGCTGGCCGGCGCAGGTCCGCCCGGGGGTCTCGCACGCTTTGGTGAACCAGATCGATTTTATTGCATCGTTCGCGGACCTGCTGGATGTTGAGCTGCCGGATACGGAAGCCCGCGACAGCCGGAATGCGCTGAAGGCCCTGCTCGGCAAGGATGCAAAGGGGCACGCGCTGATGATTGAGGAGGCGCACGGCCTGGCCCTGCGGCAGGGCGATTGGAAATATATGGAAAAGCAGAAGTATTCCTGGGGCGGGAAGCCGCAGCCGCCGCAGCTGTACAACCTGGAAAAGGATCCCGGCGAAACCGCCAATGTCATCGATCAGTATCCCGAAAAGGCCGCGGAGATGGACCGCATCCTGAAGGCTTTCCGCCGGCAAGAAGGGGTGCGGGATGATTAAGCGTCTGCTGACTCTTTTCATGTTCACGGCGCTGGCCGTGTTCGCGAAGCCGAACATTGTATTTATCCTGGCCGATGATCTGGCCTACGGCTGCGTCGGTTTTAACGGTTCGGAAAAAATAAAGACGCCGGAGCTGGACCGCATGGCGAAAGAGGGCCTGCGGCTCGACGCGATGTATGCGCCGTGTTCGGTGTGCGGTCCGTCGCGCGCGTCGCTGATGTTCGGGCAGCATCTGGGGCACTGCAAAATCCGGGGCAACCCGAAATGGAGTTTGAAGGCAAAGCAGGGGAAGGGCCCGGTCAATATTCAGCTGACGGACCGGCTGATGCCGGCCTACCTGAAAGACGCCGGCTATGCCACGGGCTGTTTCGGCAAGTGGGGGCTGAACGACAGCCTGAAGCAGAACGGCGGACAGCCGAACCAGCATGGCTTTGATGAGTTCTGGGGTTTCAATACCCACCTGGAGGCCCATTACCACTGGCCCGATTTTGTGTGGCACAACGAGGAGAAAATCGAGCTGGGGGCCGATGGGAAAAACTGGCGCGAAAAACGGGTCTACGGCGATGCGCTCTTTACCGACAAATGCATCGAGTTCATGGAAGCGCAGACGGCGGACGGGCAGCCGTTTTTTGCCTACCTGGCGCTCACCGCGCCGCATCTGGGGAATGCGGTGCCGGCGGAATACCGCGAAATGTATGCCGGCGAAGGCTGGCCGCATATTAAAGGCAACGAGGGCCATTACCGGAATGACGACGGGCAGAACGAGGCGTATGCCGGCATGGTTACACATTCCGACGCCATGGTGGGCCGGGTGCGGGCCGCACTCGAAAAACTGGGCATCGAAAAAAATACGCTCGTGATTTTTACCAGCGACAACGGCCAGGAGTGGGGAAAGAAGTTTTTTAATCAGAACAGCCCGTACCGGGGCGGAAAGCGGTCCCTGAACGAAGGCGGCATTCGGATGCCGACCGTGGTGTGGTGGCCCGAAACCGTGGCGGCGGGCCGTTCGTCGGATCTGCCGGTGGCCTTCTGGGATATCCTGCCGACCTTCTGCGAGCTGGCGGGTGCCGCCGCGCCGAAACAGACGGACGGGCTTTCCATGGTTCCGCTGCTGACCGGTGAAGGAAAACAGAAAAAGCACGAGTATCTGTTCTGGTATTTTAATGAAGGCAACGGTCCGATGGTGGCGGTGCGCTTCGGCGAATGGAAAGCCATCAAAACCTGGGATAAGAAAAAGGGCGGGTTCCGGCCCGTGCAGTTGTATGATCTTGCAAAGGATCCGGGGGAGGAGACGGACCGGGCGGCGCAGTATCCGGAAATCGTTCGTCAGGCGGAACGCTATATGGACGACGCCTGGACGGATGATCCGAACTATCCGCAGGTGCTGCTGACCGCAAAAGGGACGGGGAAATGAGAATGTTTAATCGCTGGAAAGGAATGAAGCATATGAAAAATTATAAACGGATAGCATTGGGGTTGGTATTCACCGCGGTCCTGGCGGCCAAGGCCGCGCCGCCCAACATTATTTATATTCTGGCCGATGATCTCGGGTGGGGGGATTTGAGCTGCCTGGGGCAGGAACATTTTGAAACGCCGAACATTGATGCGCTGAAGGCGAAG
>JBFJYX010000264.1:0-4653 GCA_041622415.1 Pontiella sp. | reverse complement strand
CATGCGCGGCGGCGGCCTGAGCCTCTGGCAGATTGCGTCGCCGATCATCATGATTTCGGTCGTGCTGGTGGGCGTCTGCTTTTACAACAGCTTTGTCATCTATCCGCGCACCACCCACGCCGCGGAGCACCTGAAAAAGAATGCGCTGAGCATGGGGGTGGAAGACCCCGTCAAACTGCTTGAAGAGGGGCGGTTTATCCGCGATTTCCCGGGCTACATGATTTATGTCGGCAAAAAACACCGTAACAAGGTCAAAGACCTGATCGTCTACAAAGTGGATAAAAACTCGGGCGATGTCAGCGATACGATTCGGGCGGACAGCGGAATCCTGACGGTCGACCGCGAAAACCAGATCCTGAAAATCGACCTGTTCGAGGTGCGCATCGAAGTGTCGGATCCGGACAATCCGGGGCAGTCGCACTATATCAACGCCAGAAAGCATCCGATCCGCGTGGACCTCAATCAGCTGGGCAAAAGCAGCACCGTGCGTAAAAAACGTAAATTCCTGACCTTGTCGGAGCTGCTGTTTGTGATCCGCCATCCGGAGGTCGACCTGGGCTGGATGCGGAAATACGACCAGAAAATCGAGCACAGCCGCGACCTGATCGAACTGAGCCAGCGCATGTGCCTGGCGCTTTCGCCCCTGATGTTTGTGCTGGTGGCCATTCCGCTGGGCATTACCTCGCACCGCAAGGAATCCTCCATCGGCATGCTCATGAGCCTGGGCATTATGTTTGTCTTTTACCTCTTCATCATCCTTTCAGACACCTTCGATAAAAGCCCCGGGGTCTATCCCTGGTTCTATCCCTGGCTGCCGATCGTTTTCGGTCAGATCGGCGGGCTGATCATGATGAAGCGGGCGAATTAACGGGCGAGGGGTTCCGCGCCCGGCCAGTTGGATTTTCGCCTTTCCGGAGGTTTCCAACCCTTGGAACTTGCCTTGCTTCGGCCCCCTTAGTATCTTCCCCGTTCTTCCCTGAAAAGGGGAAGGGAACGAGACGGTTCCCGGCGGCGTGTTGAGCGCAGGCATCCGGATGACGAGAATGGGTTAACCCCGTCAGGGTCGGAAGGCAGCAGCGGTACACCATGTTTTTCGGGTGTCCGGACCCGCCGGCGGGAGCGCAGCCGGGAGCCCTTTCGTTCTCTTTCCGCGGGAAGCTCATCGCGCAGTCCGGATGACGGATTGCGCACTACGGATTACGCATTCACTTATGGCTTATGAAGTTTTAGCTCGAAAATGGCGCCCGCAGCAGTTTACGGATGTGGTCGGGCAGGGGCACGTCACGAAGACGCTGACCAATGCCATCGAAACCGACCGCGTGGCGCATGCCTACATGTTCGTCGGCTCCCGCGGTACCGGTAAAACGACCTCCGCCCGTATCCTGGCCAAGGCCCTCAATTGCGAAAAGGGCCCGACCCCGACGCCATGCGATGTCTGCGACTCCTGCCGCGAAGTCATGGCCGGCAACAGCCTCGACGTCATTGAAATCGACGGAGCGTCGAACAACGGCGTCGACCAGGTCCGCGACCTGCGCGACAACGTCCGCTATTCCCCGGCGCGCGGCCCCTACAAAATTTATATCATCGACGAAGTGCACATGCTCTCGACGCAGGCGTTCAACGCGCTGCTCAAAACGCTGGAAGAGCCGCCGGAACACGTGAAGTTTATCTTTGCCACCACCGACGTGCACAAAGTGCTGCCCACCATTCTTTCCCGCTGCCAGCGGTTCGACCTGCGCCGGATTTCGGTGCAGGACATTGTGGACCGCCTGCGCAAAGGCTGCACGGAAGAGGGGATCAGCATCACGGAAGATGCACTGCTGGCCATTGCCCGCGGGGCCGAGGGCGGCCTGCGCGATGCCGAATCCGCGCTCGACCAGATTATTTCGTTCCGCGGCAAAGATATCGGCGAAGACGATGTGCTCGCCGTGTTCGGGCTGGTTTCGCGCCATGTGCTCGAAAACCTGACCATGGCCATTCTCAAATCCGATGTGCCGCTGATCATCAATATCGTTTCCGAAATGGACCAGGCCGGCAAAGACCTGCAGCGAGTGGTGATGGAACTGCTGGAAAACTTCCGCAATTTGCTCGTGGTCATCTATGCCGAAAGCGGTGCCGCGGCCCTGGAACTGCCGGAGGCGCAGCTCGCATTTTATAAGAATATCGCGCCGGATTTCGAAGCCGGGCGTATCCTTAAAATTATCGATGCCCTGGTCGAAACCGATGGCCGCATGCGCTATGCACTGTCGAAGAAGACGCTGCTCGAAACCGGGCTGATCCGCTGCTCCCGCGCCGCGGAAACCGCCACCATCAACGAGCTGCTTAAACAGGTGGCCGACCTAAAAAAAAACTTTAAATCCGGCGGGCCTGTAGGTTCTGTCTCCGTGGCCACCGCCTCGGGCGGCGGCGAAGCGCAAAAAAAAAAGCCGGGCGGTAACGAAGAAGTAGAGCTGCTGCTCCTGAAGTGGCACGACGTGATCGACCAGGTGAGCAAAGCCTATTCCCTCGCCAAAAGCAGCCTGCTCAACACCGCACCGCTCCGCACCGACGAGGTCCATCTGGTCGTCGGCTACGATCCGGAATTCTCGACCGACCTCAGCCGCCTGAGCGATGACCGCTGCAAACTGGCGCTGGCCCGCGCGGCTGAAAAGTTTCTCGGGCGCATGCCGTCGATTCAGTACGAGCCGCTGCAGGCCGATGATCCGCGGCCGCTGCCCTCCGATAATCCGGTCTCCGACCAGGGCCCGGATAATACCGTCAACCTGACCAAAGAGCAGAAATGGTATGCAAACCCCGTTGTCAAAATTGTCGTGGATGCGTTTAATGGCGAGATTACCGATATTCGGGAGTGAGGCGTGAAGCGTGACGATTGAGGCGTGAACCTTCAATACGCAATACGCAGTACGGAATACGCACAACAGATTTAAACAAAACATTGGATTAATTCGAAATCTATAGAAGGACCAAAAATATGAACATGATGAAAATGATGAAGCAGGCGCAGGACCTGCAGAAGAATATGAAGAAAAAGCAGGACGAACTGGCGAAGACCGAAGTTCAGTTCACCGCCGGCGGCGGCATGGTGACCGTCACCGCCACCTGCGATATGAAAGTGCGCTCCATCAAAATCAACCCGGACGCCGTTGATCCGGACGACGTGGAAATGCTCGAGGATCTCGTACTGGCTGCCGTCGACGGCTGCCTGAGCTCCGCGCAGGAAACCATGTCCAAAGAAATGGGCAAACTCACCGGCGGCATGGGCCTGCCGGGCGGTCTGCCGTTCTAAGGTAATGAAGTAAGGGCGTGAAGGGGTAATGGGTGGCTCCCATACTCCCGCACTCCCATACTCAAGCACTCCAATGAACCACCTCATTCCTCTTGATAATCTTGTGGCGGCGCTCAGCCGGCTTCCAGGCATTGGAAGGCGAACCGCTGAGCGTATGGCGATGGCGCTGGTGCAGGATAATAAGGGCCTGATGCGGATTCTGGCCAATGCCCTGCTCGTGGCGGACGACGAAATCGCCAGCTGCGAGCGGTGCGGTAATATGACGCTCTCGGCCATCAATCCCTGCGAGCTGTGTACGCGGCATCGCAAGGATGCCCATATCCTCTGCGTCGTGGAGTCGCCGGCCGATATCATGAAGATCGAGGAGTCCGGCGGATTCCAGGGCCGCTACCACGCGCTCATGGGCCGTCTGTCGCCGATGCACGGCACCGGCGTCACCGATCTGCGCGTCGATAAGCTGCTGGCCCGTCTGGGCGACGAAAAAATCACGGAAGTGCTGATTGCGCTCGGCACCGATGTTGAAAGCGACGCCACGGCCAGCTATCTCAAAGAAATCCTGGCCAACCGCGAAGTGAAAGTTTCGCGCATCGCCTTCGGTCTGCCGTCCGGCAGCGCCATCGAATATTCCGATGCCGCGACGCTGGCGAATGCGATTAAAGGGCGTCAGGATTTCGATTAAATCGGTAAATTTCCCCTGTTTGGATTGTGCAAGTTATTGGTTTCCAAGCCTTGTATAAAATCAGTGAAAAAAAGTTAATTTCGGGGTGTTGACAAGGTCAAGGATTCCTGTACCTTATGCGCCTCTTTTACGAGAAATCCGGCGTAGCTCAATGGTAGAGTAGGTGACTGTTAATCACTTGGTTGCTGGTTCGAGCCCAGCCGCCGGAGCCACTTTAAAGCCCCGTTATCAGCAATGGTAACGGGGCTTTTTTTGCTTATACGAATTCGCCTTTTCCAGTCATGCAATCAGACGACTGAGGACAGAGGCGGCAATGACTTTCAAAACACCGCATGTTCATGGGCAGTATGCCCATGCCACGTGGCACGGGCGTCCCGCCCGGCTGTGCGCCGCCGGTAAAAAGTACTGGCCGTCGATCAATTTCTTTCTAAGGGTTTGGCTTGTCGAGCTGGCCTGTTTGCGGATATTATGAGTCCGAAATGTGTTCTGCGCCGGAAGGGTGCAGGTGGAATCGAATTTCCGTGGATGTCTGGCAACCCTGTGATGCAGTATTCCGGGCCGTTTTTATTGAAGGAGTCAAATTGAAATGTCAGGGCTGAATTTATCAGGAATTCGGATTTGATATAGGGGGAGTACAGGGTATGCCAAGCGAAGCGGATACCAGAGCAAATTTTATCGATCCGGCCCT
>JBFJYX010000263.1:0-4677 GCA_041622415.1 Pontiella sp. | reverse complement strand
GGGTCGCCTTTGCCGGCCGGTGGCATGATGCCGTGTTTGCCTTCCGGCATGGCCATGCGCTGATAGAGCACGCTTTTTTCCGGCTGCATTTTTTCGATGATGGAGCCGTAGTCGCCGCCGGCGGAAATCGCGGCCGCGCTGTCGAGCAATACGCCGCCTTCGGGCTCCTCAACGCGCCCGCTGTGGCAGCGGAAGCATTTTTCCTGAATGATCGGCAGGACCTCCTGCTCAAAGTCGATCACTGCGCGGGCGGTCATGGACTGGCTCACGCATGCGATGGCGGCCATTCGAATGGAGGTATGGATTTTCATTTATCAGTCCCTGGCTGTGAGGATCTTCTCAACGCCTTGCAGTATAAGGAAAAGCGCAGGAAAATCGAGGAAAAGCATAAAATATGATCAACATTGTCCGGCATGAATAAATAAACGCGGGGGCGCGGCGATACTGGACAGGGGGGCGGCGCGGGGCACAAAAAAGCCCGGCGTGCAGCCGGGCTCCGTTCGGACGGTATTTTGCAGGAAAAAGCGACTAATCGGCGGGCAGCTCTTTTATGCGAATATTCCGATACATGATTTCCGCCCATTCCGCCTGCAGGCCGATATGGCCTTTTTCGAGGGGGATGAAGGAGCCGTCGTCGGTTTGCTGTTTGATATCGGTGATTTCCAGGACCGTTTCGCCATTCAGGATGAAGACGGCTTTTTCGGCACCGTATACCTGAATCTCCATTTCGTTCCATTCCCCGCGGGGTTTTTCAGTACCCAGCCGGGTCGGTACGCTGCGCCCCTCGACCGGTTCGCCTTCCGGATCATAATATTTGCCGGTTTTGCAGACGGTTGCCCGGAGGTTTTTGCCGAGTACAAACAGGTCGCCCGAATGAAAGCGGCGTTTTTTTGTGTCGTCACCCGGTGATTCGCCGATCTGCATCTCAATGGAAAGCGGCCAGACCTTTTGGAGATCGCCGTGCACGTGGAAGAGCAGTCCGGCATCGCGGTCCCAGTCGGTACGCGGGGCATAGCGGTTGCCGACCCACTTGTATTCCAACTTGAATATATAGCGGCCGTATTCCCCGTCCGAGACCAGGCAGTCGTTCTGCTGTTTGGATCCGGCCTCCCGGCCCGCATAGGTGTGAATGGCCTGTTCGGCTTCATTTACGGAAAAAGCCCCGCTGTCGTCGGGGCCGGAGGCGCGGGCCGCCGTCCATCCCGTCAGGGTCTTTCCATCAAATAAGGGAACAAATCCTTCGTCATTCGCGAAAGTGCTTACCGCAATCGCTGCGGCTGCCAGTATGGTGTTTAAACGTATTTTCATGATGTGAAGGTGTCCTGTACAGCCCGGGCTGTCGAGTGATTATAGATTTTGTTTGGGATGATTAATGGAAATTGACGCGGGCGATGTGGGGCAGCTCGCGGTAGAGGTTGTCGTAGTCGAGGCCGTAGCCGACCACGAACAGGTCATCAATCTGGAACCCGGCATAGTCGGCCTCGAACTCGACGGCGCGGTTGGTTTTTTTGTCGAGCAGGACACAGGATTGGACCGATTTGGCGCCGCGTTCGAGCATCAGTTTTTTGGTGAAGGCGAGGGTGCGGCCGGAATCGAGGATATCATCCACGAGCAGGACGGTGGCATCGGTCAGGTTTTCGCGGACATCGTGGACAATTTCCACGGAGCCGGAGGAGACCGTGCCGGAGCCGTAGCTCGACAGGGTCATAAAATCAATATGCGGGTGCGCTTCGTGGCGGAAAAAACTGCGCATCAGGTCGGCAAAAAACATAAAGCTGCCCTTGAGGATGCCGATCACCACGAGTTTATCGGGCTGGCCGGAGGCGCAGATCTCGTCGACCAGTTCATCGACGCGCTTGGCAATGGCTTTTTTATCGATCAGGATTTCTTGTACATCATGCTCTCTCATGGGTAGTCTCCGCCTCCGTAATTCGTAGTAAGTAATGCGTAATCCTTTCAAAAGACGTTCCGCAAGCCCACTCAATTTTTACGAATTAGCCGTTTCGATTTTATTAAGGAGTTTTGAAATGAAAGTACGTACCCGTTTTGCGCCGAGCCCGACCGGCAAAGTTCACATCGGCAACATCCGTGTGGCCATTTATAACTGGCTGTTTGCCCGCCACCACGGCGGGGAGTTTGTGCTGCGTGTCGAGGACACCGATATCGAACGCTCCACGCCGGAGGCGATCCAGGCGATGCTGGATGCGATGGACTGGCTCGGTTTTGATATCGATGGCGAGCACCTATACCAGACGTCCCGGCAGCAGGCGCATCTTGAAGCGGCGGAGCTGCTGCTCGAAAAGGGGATGGCCTATAAGGAAGATAAAGGCGGCACGGGGCAGGGCGAGTGCGTGATTTTTAAAATGCCGGGAACGGATGTGACGTTTGTGGACGGCATCAAGGGCACGATGACCAAGAAGGCCGAAAACATGCAGGACTTCGTGATTGTCCGCTCGAACGGCACGCCGGTGTTCCACCTGGCCAACGTGCTGGATGACATTGAGCAGGGCATCACGAATGTGATCCGCGGCGACGACCATGTGGAGAATACCTTCCGCCACATTGCGCTTTACGAAGCACTCGGCGCCGATGTGCCGAATTTTGCGCACCTTCCGATGATTGTAAACCGCCAGGGCAAGCCCTATTCCAAACGCGACGGCGATGCCTTTGTGGGCGATTTCCGGGAAAAGGGGTTCACCCCCGATGCGCTGTTCAACTATCTCGCCCTGCTGGGCTGGTCGCCGGGCGACGACCGCGAGGTGATGACCCGCGAAGAGATGATCGAGGCCTTCACCCTCGAGCGCTGCCAGTCTTCGCCGGCGCAGTTTGATATGAAAAAGCTGACCTGGATGAACGGGGAATACCTGCAGCAGCTCCCGGCGGAGGAATTTGAAGCACTGGCGCTCGCCGAACTGGAAAAAGCAGGCGTGCAGGCCGATGCGGCGTATATCCGGTCCGTCCTGTCGCTGATTCGCGACCGCGTCAAAAACGTTACGGAAATTGTGCCCATGACGGGTTATTTTTTCACGGACGATTATGCCTATGACGAAAAGGGCATCCGTAAAAAACTGCAGAAGGACGGCGTGGCTGAAACGCTGGCGGAGATCAAAGCGGTTTTCCAATCGCTGGATGTTTTTGATGAAGCGTCGACCGATAAAGCGCTGCACGATTATGTGGAGACCTCCGGGCTGGGATTCGGCGCGGTGATGCCGCCGGTGCGCCTGTCGGTTTCGGGCATGCAGTCCGGGCCGGATCTTTTTCCGCTGCTGGCGGTGCTCGGGCGCGATGAGGTACTGAAAAGAATAGATCGCACGGTTGAAAAGTTTTTGAAATAGTTTTCCGGCGGTGGGCGAACGACCTTCCGACGATTGGAAAAAATGAATTTCATACTCATAGGTCTGGTTTTGCTCTGCGCGGTGACGGTAATCATCGTGCTCGTGATCCAGAACCGTTCGCTGCAGCGGCTGCTGAAGGAAACCAAAGACGACAGCAAGCGCGATGCCGACATCGCGATTCTCGTCAGTATGAACGAGGATACGGAAGAGGCGCGGGAAAAACTGCAGGAGGCCAACGAGCAGCTGCGGGAATCGATCAACCGCGCCAATAAGCTGGCGGTTGACGCGCAGGCGGCGAATATTGCCAAGAGTGAATTCCTTGCGAATATGAGCCACGAAATCCGTACGCCGATGAACGGCATCATCGGAGTCACGAACCTGCTGCTCGATTCCGGACTGACGGAGGATCAGCAGGATCTGGCGTCCACGGTCCAGCGCAGCGGCAAAGCGCTGCTGACCGTGGTGAACGATATTCTGGACTTCTCGAAAATCGAGGCGGGGCAGCTGGATATCGAGGCGCGCGATTTCAACCTTAAAAACATGCTCGATGACCTGAAGGCCATCCTGTCGATCCAGGCGCAGAAAAAGGGCATTGCCCTGAATGTGACCGTCGATTCGAACGCCCCGGCCCAGCTGCGGGGGGATGTCGGCCGGCTGCGGCAGATCCTGACCAACCTGATCGGCAACGCCATCAAGTTTACGGATGAAGGGGAGGTTGCCCTGTTTGTCGGCCAGGCTCACGACCATAAAGACCATGTGCATCTCCGGTTCGAAATCAGGGATACGGGCATCGGTATTGAGCCCGACAAACTGCCGCACATGTTCGAGGCTTTCCGTCAGCAGGATGCCACGACGTCCCGCCGGTATGGCGGTACGGGGCTCGGCCTCACGATCTGCAAACAGCTCGTGGAAATCATGGGCGGCGAAATCGGTGTATCAAGCGTGGTGGGCGAGGGCTCGCTCTTCTGGTTTGAGATTCCGGTGAACCTGCAGGAGGCCGGCGGCCAGATTTCCTTTGATTTTGCCGATTCCTCCCGCCGCAGCGGGCGGGAAGATGATCTGAGCGCCACGCAGGATATTATGGCCCGGTCGCGCCGGCAGATTCGGGCGCTGGATCGGGAGCTACGGATCCTGGTGGTTGAAGACAACCGCGTGAACCAGACTGTTGCTGTGCGCACCCTGCTCAAGATGGGGGTGCATGCCGAGGCGGCCAGCGACGGCGAGGAAGCGATCGAGCGAATCAAGGCACAGCATTTTGACATCGTCCTGATGGATGTACAGATGCCGAAAATGGACGGGCTGGAAACCACGAAGGTGATCCGCACCCTGGAAGAGGAGAACG
>JBFJYX010000262.1:0-4678 GCA_041622415.1 Pontiella sp. | reverse complement strand
AGGCGTCACCAAAGATGTCCAATATCATACTCGGCGCGGTGAAGGGGGTTTATGAGGATGAGGCAACGGCCGCTCTCCCGGAAAAAACCCAGCTGGTCATCGTTTTCCAGGGGCCGGCGGTAATGCTCATCACGAACGACCGCTCCAACTTCCCGAAAAAGGAGTTCGCTGAACTCGACAAGCTGCACGAGATGATCCGGCAGCTGAAAAAAGACGGGGTTAAAATGGAGGTCTGCCTCTATGCCGCAAACGTGGTGGGAGTTGATCCCTCCACGATCCTGCCCGAAATTGATCACGTGAAGAATGGATTCATCTCCACGATCGGTTACCAGGCCCAGGGATATTCCCTCGTCAGGGTTCCGTAAAATCGTTTGCCGGTTCGTTCAGCCGCCTAGCTGCCGCAAAAAAAAGAGGAGCTTCAAGCTGAAGCTCCTCGTCGCCCGGCATTTTACCGGCATCGTATCCGCCTGCACCGGCCACGGGCGCGCTCAAGGAACGCGCCTGCACCCGGGGGTTCTGCCTATTTGCCGGCATCGTCTACGCCGGCCCCCGCATCTAATCGGAAACGCGCTCACGGAGCGCGTCTACACCTGAACCCTTCTGCAGCCGAGGTCCGCGACCTCGAAAAAAACCGCCCCACAGAACGCGCTCAGGAAGCGAGCCGGCATGACGGTCAGCATACCGAAAAACGGGGCCGGGATTTTCCAGGGATTGGAAGGCCGGCCCCTTTTTCCGGGGATTGGAAACGGCGAGGCCGCTTATTTGTTGGCGCGGAAGTATTCGATCAGCGCGTTGGTGGAGGCGTCGTGCCCGAGGGCGGCGTCGCCTTCGAGTTCCGGCAGGATGGCTTTCGCCAGGATCTTGCCGAGTTCCACGCCCCACTGGTCGAAGGAATAGATATCCCAGATGATGCCCTGCACAAAGATTTTGTGTTCGTAGAGCGCCACCAGCTGACCCAGCACGGACGGCGTCAGCTTTTCGGCCATAATGCTGTTGGTCGGGCGGTTGCCTTCGAAGGTTTTATGCGGCACGAGCTCGGCCGGCACGCCTTCGGCTTCGAGGGCTTCTTTGGTTTTACCGAAGGCGAGCGCCTGGGTCTGGGCAAAGAAGTTGGCCATCAGTTTGACGTGATGGTCGCCGAGCGGATTCTGGGATTTGCAGAAGCCGATAAAGTCGCACGGGATCAGTTTGGTGCCCTGGTGGATCAGCTGATAAAACGCGTGCTGTCCGTTGGTGCCCGGTTCGCCCCAGATGATCGGGCCGGTCTGCCACTCAACCTTTTCACCGGAACGGCTGATGTATTTGCCGTTTGATTCCATGTCGCCCTGCTGGAAGTAGGCGGCAAAGCGGGACATGTACTGGTCGTACGGCAGGATCGCCTGCGACTCGGCCCCGAAAAAGTTGTTATACCAGATGCCGAGCAGCGCCAGGATGACCGGCATGTTTTCAGCGAGCGGTGCCGTGCGGAAATGGGTGTCCATTTTATGGTAGCCGGCCAGCAGCTCGGTATAGGTTGCCGGACCGACGGCAATCATCAGCGGCAGGCCGATGGCGGAGGTCAGCGAATAGCGTCCGCCGACCCAGTCCCAGAACGCAAACATGTTGGCGGTGTCGATGCCGAATTCGGAAACCGCATCGGCGTTGGTGGAGAGCGCCACGAAGTGTTTGGCAATGGCGGCGTCATCCTTGAGCGACTCCAGGCACCACGAACGCGCGGTGTGCGCATTGGTCATGGTTTCCTGTGTGGTAAAGGTTTTGGATGCCACGATAAACAGCGTTTCCTCGGCGTCCAGTCCCTGGAGCGCCTCGGCGATATGGGTGCCGTCGACGTTGGAGACAAACAGGACATTCAGTTCGCGGTCGGTATAGGGCTTCAGCGCTTCGTACGCCATCACCGGTCCGAGGTCCGAACCGCCGATGCCGATGTTGACCACATTTTTAATCCGCTTGCCGGTATACCCTTTCCAGGTTCCGGAACGGACGAGGTCGGAGAATTCGGCCATCTGATCGAGCACGGCGTGTACTTTCGGAACGACGTTTTCGCCGTCGACTTCAATGACGGCATCTTTCGGAGCGCGCAGGGCAACGTGCAACACCGCACGGCCTTCCGTGGCGTTGATCTTTTCGCCGGTGAACATCGCCTCGATCCACTTTTTCAGATCCGCGGATTCCGCCAAGGCCACCAGTTTCTCCATGGTTTCAGCGGTAATGCGGTTTTTGGAATAGTCGAGCAGCAGGTCTTCGGCCTTCAGGGTAAAGGCGGCGGCGCGGCCGGAATCAGCAAATAAATCACGCAGGTGAACGTCCTGCATCTCGGCATAATGGGATTCGAGTGCTTTCCATTCTGAACGGTCGGTCAATTTGGTTGTCATACAATCTGGCTCCTTTTCGTCTCAAGTCGAGTGCGAAAAATACAGACATCCCCATGGGGGTTAAATGCAAAAACACAGGAATCTAGGCCTGAATGCGGCTTGTTTTGGGGATAAGTAGCGGATATTCTGGGCCCCCTATTTTCAGATGTAAGGATCAGAATGAATTATAAACGGATTTTCACGCTCATTCCCTCACCCTTTTTAGCGTCCACGGTGCTGTTGCTCGTGGCCTGCTGCTCCAACGGGGAGTCGGATGCCACGCCGCCCGGCGTGCCCGATACGGCCCTTGCGGAAGCAACCCCGGCGGCCGGCGCGGAACCCGCCGCCCTGTCGGCGACAAAAAAGAAAAAATCCACCCCGCATCTCGAGAAGAGCGACCTCGACATTAAACGGATCAGCACCACGGTGGCCTATTCGCTACCCGTCTTCCATCTGAATCAGCTGCACCTCGATTCCCACATCTCCACAAACGCCTTCAACCTCTTTATCGATTCCCTCGATCCGAGCCGCAGCTATTTCCTGCAGTCCGACATCGATGAATTTTCCAAAGACGCCCCGAACCTTCATAAACGCCTGCGCAAAGGCGATATTGATTTTGCCCGGCAGGCCTACGAAGTGCTGATGGATCGCATCGAAGACCGCATGCAGTTTGCCGAAAAACAGCTCGAAAAGGGCTTCCGCCTCGAAACCGATGAGGAGTTTCTCTGGGACCGCAAAGACGCCCCGTGGCCGCAGAACCGGGACGAATGGGACAACCTGTGGCGCAAACGCCTGAAACATGAATACATCGCCCGCCTCGTCTCCCAGCAGGTCTACGCCGCCGAAGAAACCAACACCACCGAAACGGCCTCCGGCGATGCGATCGACTCAGCCGCAGAAACCGTAACCTCCAACGCCGTGGCCGAAACCGCCGTCGAATACGACGCCGACGCGGAAGATGCCAAGCTCTCCCCGGAAGAATATATTCTCGAGCGCTACACCCAGTTTCAGCTCACCATGGAATCGTTCGACGAAGAGATGCTGCTGCAGCGCTACCTCTCCTCGTTTTCGCTGGTCTACGATCCCCACTCCGACTACATGTCGCCGAGCAGCGTCGAGGATTTCGACATCAACATGAAACTCTCGCTGGTGGGTATCGGCGCCATGCTGCGCCCCGATGAAGGCACCGCGCGCATCGTCCGGATCATTCCCGGCGGCCCCGCCGACCAGGACGGGCGGCTGGAGCCCGGCGATAAAATCATTGCCGTGGGCCAGGGCGACGAAGAACCCGTCAGCATCCTGCACTGGCCGCTCTATAAAGCCGTGCGCCTGATCCGCGGCGAAAAGGATACCACCGTTGTACTGACCGTGATCCCGGCCTCGGACCGCTCCGGCACCCGCACCAAAAAAATCGATATTGTCCGCGACGAGGTCAAACTCGAAGAGCAGGCCGCCAAAAGCGAAATCCAGGAGGTGCCGCTCGATAACGGCGACGCCCGCCGGCTCGGCGTCATCACCCTTCCCGATTTTTATGCCGACTTCAGCGCCAGCCAGAATGATAAAGACGCGCGGCGCGCGTCCACGGATGTCCGCCGCCTGACGCGGGAACTCGCACGCGAAGGCGTTGAGGGCATTATCCTCGACCTGCGCAACAACGGCGGCGGTTCGCTGGTGGAAGCGATTGAAATCACCGGCCAGTTTATCTCCTCCGGCCCGGTCGTGCAGGTGAAAGAACGCAAGGGTGTCCAGGTGCTGCCCGATGCCGATCCCACCGTTGAATATGACGGCCCCATGGTTGTGCTCGTCAACCGCCTGAGCGCCTCGGCTTCGGAAATTCTCGCCGCCGCGCTGCAGGACTATAAACGCGCCATCATTGTCGGCGACCGCCAGACCCACGGCAAAGGCACGGTGCAGACCCTGATGCCGCTGGGCGAAAAGAAAGGCTCGCTGAAACTGACCACCGCCGGCTTCTACCGGATCAACGGCGGCTCCACCCAGCTCAAAGGCGTTACGCCGGATATCTACCTGCCGTCCTACCTCGATGTGATGGATGTCGGGGAAGACTCCCTCGAACACGCCCTGCCCTGGGATGAAATCCGTCCGGCCATGTTCCGCGCACGCTCCGGCTTCGAGTCTTATCTCCCCGCCCTGACCGCCATGTCCAAAGAACGCCTGGACGCCAACGAGGAATTCCAGGTTTACCTCACCCGCCGCGACCGCCTTAAAGAGCGCTACGAAACCAAAACGGTTTCCCTTTCACTCTCCGAGCGGCTGACTGAGGCGGAAGCGGAAAAAGAACTCGACGACATTCAGTCGGGCGCCTTCCT
>JBFJYX010000261.1:0-4682 GCA_041622415.1 Pontiella sp. | reverse complement strand
TAGAGAGCCGAATTATCCTCAACATCCAGCGTAACCGTTGCCACCTCACTGGTCGCAGCAATGGTATATGCCACGTAAGTAAAACTGTCGGTTCCGCTAAAGCCTTCACTCGGGGTGTAGACAAATTCTCCGTCAGACGAAAGGTTCACCGTGCCGCTGAGCGAATTAGTATCCACCAGGGCGGCAAACATATCCAGGGCCACAGACAAATTGGTATCATTGTTCAGCACGTTGCCCGTGATCTCATCCGCAAAGGCCAGATCCATCGAGTATGCGTCATCCACCGCAATCGGAATTTCCGCCGCCAGGGTGGCAAACAACAACACCGTCGCAGGAGCACTGGTCACAGAACCGCTGACCACCGCATAGCTGAAGGTGTTGGAGCCGTTCACCAAACCGGAACAGGAGAAGCTTCCGTCGGCATTGAAGGTCAGTGATCCGAAGGAAAGATTCGTCACCAGGACGGCGGAATCGAACCCTACATCATTGACGAGCACGCCGGGCGCCGCAACATTTGTACTCGAAACGCCATACGGCAGGATATATTCATCGTCTCTCGCGGTCGGAGGCGGAGTCGACGAAACGGCAAGTGACAGGTCCCGGGCACCGTCATTTTTGATAAGACCATCTTCGTACATCACACCGCCGGCATAGGCTTCAGCCGTAGGCCGCATCCACTCCCAGCCGGGATTGAAGTCCGCCCCGTTTTCTTCAACGACCTCGATCGCATAGCCCACACCCGTCGTAAGCGTTACGGGCGTGTCCAGCTCAATGGTGGCCAGGGAAACCGTACCCCCGATATTTGGAAACGTGAAGGTGCCGCTGTAGTTGGTACTCACCGCCACGAAGTTGCTCGCGGTAATGTCGGCAACTTCCACAATCCGTACCGTCATGCTCCAATCATTACTTCCTCCGTTGAGGTCGGTCCGGTAAGGAATGTAGATGGCCCCGGCATCAAATGTATTCGTCACGGTGAGGGTCTGCGCAAGTGAAGCATTCGCATCGTCGCCAAAACCGGCATCAGCCAATGGGGCGGCAACGATTTCGGCGAAATCAGGATAGGCGAGATCGCCGACCTCGAAACTGATTCTGTCCGCATCCGCGTTTCCGCCGCAACACAATGCGATTCCCAGCGCCAAGGCGCCACTCAACTTTATCCTGCCTGTTTTTCTCATTTCCAACTCTCCAGTTTTGTCTTGCTCTCCCGGCGGGCACTACCCATATATCCCGCCTTTTTCACTCATGATCCCGCTGAAACAGAATTGGGACACTTGGGAAAACTTTTTTCACCCCGCGTAAAACCGGGCAAAAGAGCGGGAACACGGCCACGGAAGGCCTACCTACCGCTCGACAATCTCAAAGCGGTCGTTGGAATGAATCGCGGAGCGCAGCTCCGCAGAAGTGATCTGGCCCGGCCGGATAATGACCCGGCGCAGCAGCGGCAGATTTACCGCATGGTTGATGGCCAGGTTTGTGCACCGGCTGATGTCGAGGGTTTCGATCTGCAGGCCGTCGAGGTCGCCCGTAAAAAAACGGCCATCCACTTCGGCCTGCAGGGTGCGGAATTTCAGAAAGCGCAGCAGACAGAGGTTCGACCCCCACGAATCCCAAATGGCGAGCCGGAACGTACCCGTCGACTTCAACTTCAACGTCGATGTCCCGGATTCCTCTTCCAGTACGAACGAACCGCCAGCGCCCGGGGCGTTGACATAGTCGACCAGGGCTTTGACCACCGGCGTATAGCCGCCGGCATCGGCCCGCGCCGCATGATCATAGGCAACAATCCGTTCCATCAGGGCCTTCCGGTTTGGATTCACCTCCCGCCCCCTTTCCAGGAAGCGCTGCAGCTGCCCAAGGCCCGGACGCCGCTCCTCGGTAAAATTATAATGAGGAAACGCCTCGGCAAACAGCATGTAGTCGGCCAGGCCGCTTTGAGCGAGAACCGGAGCCTTCAGCGCGTCTTCAAAATTGAGGGTGATACAGTTCAGCGAAAAATGCTGCAGCCGCGCGGTGGCGCAATCGGGATCGAGTGCGAAGGCGGAAGCCACCAGCTTTCGGGCTTCGCGCACCGTTTCGACCGGGCGCACAAAAATGCCGAGTTTTTTCAGGTCACTCGCCGACGACGCCAGCTTACGGGCCAGCTCCAGCCGTTCCTGTTCGGAGCGTTCGAGTTCATCCTGATAGAGATTTTCCACCGTTTCGGCCTTGGCCTCAAACCGGACCGCCAGCGCCCGCTGCCGCCGGATATTCTGGACCGCCAGCACGCCGAACACGGAAAAGGCCACAATCGAACCCACCAGCATCGTCACCGGCAGCCGGTTCCGGCCGACAAACAGCCGGGCCTCCCGGAAAAAGCCGGGCTTTTCCGCCAGCGTGGAATACCCCTCCAGAAAATTGGAAATTTCCGACTTCAGCGTCTTCACCGAATCATACCGGTCATCCGGATGCAGCGAGAGCGCTTTCATCACCACCGCTTCAAGCGCCGCGGGCATGTGACTCTCCGGATATTTTTTCCGGGGCGCGACCAAGTCCGCATCCCGCGTGGCCCGCAGGATATCCTCATCCGCCCCCTCAAACGGCGCATGGCCGGTCAGGATCAGATGCAGGATACAGCCCAGCGAAAAAATATCGCTGCGATGGTCTTTAACCGCTCCGGGCACCACCTGCTCCGGCGCCATATAACCCGGGCTGCCCTTGATCTGCCCGACGAGGGTCATATTATCCATCGGCTGCAGCGCTTCCGGCAGCTCATCCTCGCCCTCTTCGGTTTCATCCGCCAGCTTGGCCAGTCCCCAGTCGCAGACCAGCACTTCGCCATATTCATCGGCCTGGATATTCTCCGGCTTGAGATCCAGATGAATCACCCCGCGCGAATGCGCATAACCCACCGCATCGCAAACCTTCATGAAAATTTCGAGCAGCTCCCGGCGCTCCGCCGGTCCGCCGTCCCTCACCCGCCCGGCCAGGTTGGACTGCCCCTTCAGGTCCATCGTGAAAAACGGGCGACCGTCGGCATCCACCCCCGCATCGTGCACCGTGATGATGTTCGGATGGCTGAGCGATGCCGTCAGCCAGGCCTCGTGGACAAACTGGTCATAAAATTCCGGCCCGCGGTCCGCCCGCAGGCGCGCCATGGCAATCCAGCGCCGGGTATGGTTGTTGAAGGTTTTGTATACCTCCTTCACCGCCCCCTTTCCCAGCAGCTCATGATCCTGATACCGCGTGTCCGCTTCGGAAAGTTCAATGTAGGACGGGCAGAGCCCGAGCAGGCCCGCCTCGCCCAGCTCGGTGGCCTCGGCATAGGCCGACGCCAGGCGGCGGTCGGGTTTATAGGGTTTGTTGGGCATCATGGCTCCAGCTCCGCCACCACGGCCCGGATTTCAAGATAGAGCCGTTTTTTAACCCGTTTACGGAGCGTGTAGACCGAGGCCACGGAAAGGCCGGTCGAAGCCGCCACATCCGCCGCGGATTTACCGTCCAGGCCCTGCTCAAAAACCTCAATGGCCTGGCCCTTGAATACCTTGCGCACACGGCCCATCGCCAGGTCGCCCACATAGGCCGCCCACTCCTCCTCAATCCGCTGCTCCACTTCCGAGGATTGGAACGCCGCGTCAATCAGCTGCTCCTCGCCGAACATACGGATGCGCTTCTGGCGGTTGTTCTGTTTTCGAAAGTGCGCCAGCGCGGCATTCCGGATCACCGTACTCAGCCAGGTCCTGAACCTCGCCCGCGAGCTGTCATAGCCCGGCAGGTCTTTCGTCAGCGCCAGCAGGACCTGCTGCGCCACGTCCTCGATATCGCCCGCCGCAACCCCCATCTCGTGAAGGATGTAAAAGATAAAGCGGCGGTAATGCCCCACAAACTCCTCCCAGGCCTGCTCATCGTTAAGATCGCAGGCCCGCTGCAGCAGGGTATAGCGTGTATGGTCGGCTTCGCCCATAGTCTCAGGGATATCGGTTTACATAGTCTGCGGGAGGTTAGCGTGGGTCCGGCATTTACCTGGTTTTGAAAACGGAGGCCGGCAGCCCTTCGCGGTTGTACAGATTCGCGCCCTCGGCATTGGCCGCCCAGGCATACCGCACCTCCACCGGCTGCGGAATATCCGCGTGCCACACCGTCACTTCGTCCGGGCCCGAGATTTCAGCCGTCGCCCACTGCCAAACGCCATCCGCCCCGCAGATCTGGAACCGCTTCAGCGGCTCATCCACCTCAACGGCCGGGTCCAGCAGATGCTTTCGGCCCGCCATCAGGCCGGAGCCCGCATAATCAAACCGCACGACCACTTTATTCCCCCGGATCTCGGAATCCCGATAGAGCGGACCGCTGCAGACCAGCTCCCGGCCATACGCCTGGTCCAGGGCCCAGAGCGACAGCCGCCGGCCCACATCCACTTTGTTCTTCGGATGAATATCCTTCGCTTCACCGATGTCATTCAGCACGGCCATTCCGGTGTTCGGCTTGGCGGTCACGCGGCGCTGCGCATCGATCACGGTAACCCAGCCGTCTTCATCGCCCACAGGCTGCTCGACCGGATCCGTATACTTCGCCAGCTGGCACCAATAAAAATAGAGATCGTCCTGTTCAAACTGTTCCCGCCAGCTGTCGATAAGCACCGAAAAACGCTCCGCATACGCCTCGGGATAATGAGCCCGGTTGCTTTCGCCCTGATACCAGATCACGCC
>JBFJYX010000260.1:0-4735 GCA_041622415.1 Pontiella sp. | reverse complement strand
TGTGTTGAATAAAAGCGCCGTCCGGCCCAAAAAGCCGTATCCAGGGCGAAAAGGCAACCAGCTCCGTCGAAACCTCGCCGGTACGCAGAATAATCGAATCCCCGGCGTCTGCACTGAACGTCCACATATCCACATCCGCCAGTTCGGTGATGCCCGCATGATTCGCCCCGTTGGTCAGCGCACCGCCCTCATCGCCGGCCGGGACGACAAACGACTGCCCGGTGTTAGCATACCGCAGATTGTACGTGCCCGCACCGCCCGAAACATAATTCTCCACCACCACCCGGTACACGCCGCCGGTGACAGCCACATGAACAATCTCCGCATCCGAAGAACTGGTCTTGTGGTCGATAAACGCGCCGTCGGGTCCGTAGAGCAGGATCCACGGAGAAAAAGCACCCAGCTCCGTCGAGACTTCCCCGCACCGCAGAATAACCGAATCCCCGGCATCCGCACTGAAGGTCCACATATCCACATCCGCCAGTTCGGTGTTCCCCGCATGATTCGCCCCGTTGGTCAGCACACCGCCCTCGTCGCCCGCCGGGACCACAAATGACGGCCCGCTGTTGGCATACCGGAGATTGTAGGTTCCCGCACCGCCGGACACATAGTTTTCCACCACCACCCGATAGATGCCGCCGGTTGTGGCCGAATGAACAATCTCCGCATCGGAGGAATTCGTATCGTTTTTAATGAACGATCCGTCTGGCCCATACAGCAAAATCCAGGGCGAAAAAGAACCCAGGTCGGTCGTAACCTCACCAATTCTCAAGCGAATGGAATCCCCGGCGTCCGCACTGAACGTCCACATATCCACATCCGCGTGTTCCGTGGTGCCCGCATTATTCGCCCCGTTGGTCAGCGCACCGCCCTCGTCGCCCGCCGGGACGACAAACGACTGCCCGGTGTTGGCATACCGCAGATTGTACGTGCCCGCACCGCCCGAAACATAATTCTCCACCATCACCCGATAGACGCCGCCGGTGGTCGCCGCATGAACGATCTCCGCATCGGAGGAATTTGTATCGGAATCAATAAAAGCACCGTCCGGACCGTAGAGCCGGATCCATGGCGAAAAAGCAATGAGGTCAGTAGATACCTCAGCAATCCTCAACCGAATCGAATCCCCGGCATCGGCACTGAATGTCCACATGTCGATATCCGCCAGACCGATCACCCCGGCCTGATTTTCCCCGTTGGTCAATGCGCCGCCCTCGTCGCCGGGCGGGACCACAAACGACTGACCGGTATTGGCATAGCGCAGGTTATAGGTCCCCGCACCGTCCGAAACATAATTCTCCACCACCACCGAATAGACGCCGCCGGTCGTGACCGCATGGCTGACCTCCGCATCGGAGGATCCCGTGTCGCCTTCAATGAAAGCACCGCCCGGACCGTAAAGCCGGATCCAGGGCGAAAACGTGCCATACGTGGTCGTCTCCTCCCCGATCCGCAGAATAACTGAATCCCCCGCGTCTGCGGAAAAGGTCCAGGTATCCGTGACATCGTTCGTGGTAATGGTTCCCGTATGATTCCCGCCGTTGGCAAGGCCTGCGGCGTACGAGGCAAACGTGCCGGCCAGAACCAGAAGGATTGATATCCCGAGAACGTGCATGTTGCGCAGTGCTTTCATGAATTTCTCCCGTTTCGCCCGGAATCATTTCCGAGTCGGGAAAAATCTGCCAGATCAGAACCGAAAGAGAAGCGCTTTTAAAACATTTCTTAGAAAGTCTATATGAGAACTGTATACATGTATTTCAGATGCGCATTTGCGTGCGGCACTGCGGGATTCAGCCCAACAGAATCTGCGCAACCTGCTGTGCGGCGGCTCGATCACCCAGCAGGGTGCGGAGCGCGGAATAGCCGTCGAGCATTGCGCTCTTTTCCGGAGAATCCCCGAGCAGCTTTGCCACTTCCTCCGCCATACGTTCCGGCGAGGCGGCGTCCTGGATCAGCTCCGGGCAGACCGTTTTCCCCGCAATAATATTCACCAGCCCGATATGCCGGATCTTCACCACCGAGCGGGCAAACCAATAGGTAAAGGCGCTCGTTTTATACACCAGGATATGCGGCGTTCCGATCAGCGCCGTTTCCAGCGTCGCAGTACCCGACGTCACAATCGCGGCCTCCGCCTGGCGCATCACCTCGCGCGCATTTCCGCAGACCACATCCAGCCGCGACGGTTTTTCCAATGATTGGAAAATGTTTTCATTCACCAGCTTTTCAATCCGCTCATTCGGCGTGGCGATCATAAATGAGCAATCAGGAACGGTGGTTTCCAGCCGTTTCGCCGCCGAAAGAATCGAGGGCAGGATCCGCTCAATCTCCTGCTTCCGGCTGCCCGGCAGCAGCGCAACCCGGCGATCGCTCTGCCACGGCAGCTGCAGCGGTCCGGTTTTCAGGAAATCGTCGATCTGCTCCACCAGCGGATTGCCGACAAAATCGACCTTCAGCCCGGTGTCCTTAAAAAGCTCCACCTCAAAAGGAAAAATAACCATCAGCTGGTCGATGCACCGCGCCATTTTCGGAATACGCTTTTTATTCCAGGCCCAGACCTTCGGCGAAATATAGTAAAAGACCTTCACGCCGCGCTTTTTCAGTTCCGGCGCGAGGCGCAGGTTAAACCCCGGATAGTCAACCAGCAGGGCCTTTTCCGGCTTCCGCTTATCGACCTCTTCCAGCACCTGTTTCAGCACGCCCTTGAAAAAAGAGTACTGCCTGAGCACCTCGACAATGCCCATCACCCCCATGCGGTCCGTATGCTGCAGCAGCTCAACCCCCTCCGCCTTCAGGTGATCCCCGCCGATGCCCCAAAGCTCCGTTTCCGGCGAAGCGGCCCGAAAACGCCGCACCACTTTCGAGGCATGCAGATCCCCCGAAATTTCACCCGCTATGACAAGGACTGAATGCATCATGTTTAAACCACGAAACACACGAAACACACGAAACTCAGTTCGTATGATCTTTCGTGTATTTAGTCTATTTCGTGGTTACCTCCCGTCTCTACGGCAACGAACGCCATATCGAACTGATCGGCGAGCTGAACGAGTTTTTCCTGCTCGAGCAGGATCGTTTTCCCCGCTTCAACCGCCAGGCAGGAAACCTTCGCTTTTTTCATCATGCGGAAGGTTTTGGTTCCAACCACCGGAATATCAAACCGCATATCGTGTCCAACCTTTGGAACTTTCACGATAACGCAGCCGGCCCGGCCCACGCGCCCCGCGCGCCTGATCGTCTGATTGGTTCCCTCCAGCGCTTCCACCGCAATGATGATCCCGTCTTTCACAGCGACCGTCTGGCCGATTTCAAATTCGCTGGTCCCCTTCACCAGTTTCAGGCCGAGCTCAATATCCGCCTGCTCGCGCTCCGTCGGTGCACGGCGGCTGAGCTGCCCTTTTTCCGGCGTATACCCTTCCATAAAGGCATTGCCGGGCAGGATTTCAATGCCCCGCTCTTCGATCGCGTCAACCACCGCCCCGAAAATGGTATGGGCGTTTTTGGACTCCAGCTTCCGGTACATCTCCAGCGCCAGCTTATCCATCCGCACCGTAAAGAGGTTTTTCGGGGCGATCTGCCCCACCATCATGCACTGCCGGATGCCGAGCGAGGCGAGTTGATCGAGAAAACGCTGCATGCTGCCGAGATTCATCCAGTGCACGCGGTCCGCCAGCGTCGAAATTTCGCGCCGCGTCTCCCCCTTAAACGCCAGCACTTCGATATGCTTCACCCCGGCCTGGCGCGCAGCGCGCGCCAGCATCAGCGGATAGGCATCGCGCCCGGCAATAATGATCAGCGATTCAGGAACTTCGTTCATATCCGCGGCATAGTGCCGAAATTTCCAATCCTTGGAAAATCAATTTTCCGGTGCCGGGTCGTCGGCGGCGTCGGCTTGCGATTCAATAAAATCCACCAGGCCCTGCAGCTCTTTGGCCTCGCAGATACTGCGGACCGTACGGCCGTCGCGGTCCGGAATATCCGTCTGCGCGCCGGCGCGGATGAGGAAACGCGCCGTGCCGTAATCCCGCGTATTCACCATTCGGTGCAGCAGCGTGGAGCCGTCGGATTCAATACGGTTCAGGTCGGCGCCATGGGCCAGCAGCACTTCGGCCGCTTTATACTGCCGGTTTTCCAGTGCCTTCTCCAGCGGAGTACGCCCGACCTCATCCACCAGGTCAACCGAATCGAGATGTTCCGCCAGCGTGCCCACCATATGGGTATATCCGCCCTGCGCGGCAAGATGCAGGGGCGTCAGGTGG
Source organism: Pontiella sp. (assembly GCA_041622415.1). Taxonomy (GTDB): domain Bacteria; phylum Verrucomicrobiota; class Kiritimatiellia; order Kiritimatiellales; family Pontiellaceae; genus Pontiella. Next base: position 479 of record JBFJYX010000260.1, on the reverse strand, counting down.
ATAAAATTAAAGACGCCGCCATCCGCCCCTTGGTCCACCAGCAGCCGCAGGCCTTCGATATTTTTCCGGCGCACCGCGATATGAAGTGCGGTGTCCCCGCGCTGGTCAAAGGCGTTCACATCCGCCCCGTAATTGATCAGCGATTCCGCCATCGAAACATCGCCGAGTTCGACTTCGCGCATCAGCGCCGTGCGGTACAGCCGGTCGCGGGCATCCACTTCCGCCCCGCTGCGCAGCAGCTGCGCCACCACCTGCGTCGACCCCAGGGCGGCGGCAAGGTGAAGGGCGGGAACGCCGTCCGGATCGTACACCTCGGGATCAAAGCCTCCGTTCAGCAGGACCGTCAGCATCGGCAGATTGTCCAGCGATGCAATGACCGGATTCCGGCCGGACGGGTCCAGGTTTTCGGCGGGGCTGTTCAGCGAAAGCAGCAGCTCCACCGCTTCGGGCTGGTTGTTCCGGTACGCCGCCTGCAGCAG
>JBFJYX010000259.1:0-4738 GCA_041622415.1 Pontiella sp. | reverse complement strand
GCGGACAACACGATCGTCGTATTCACCTCGGACAATGGAGGACTCTCCACTTCGGAAGGCTCGCCGACTAGCAACTTGCCGCTTCGCGGCGGTAAGGGCTGGGTGTACGAGGGAGGTATCCGAGAGCCATGGATCATTCGCTATCCAGGAGTGACGACGCCCGGGCTCGTTAGTGACGCCCAGATCTGCTCGATCGATCTATTTCCTACGTTAGCGGCTGCCGCTGGCGCAAAGGTGACGCACGAGATCGACGGACTGGACTTGAGAGGGGTTTTAGAAGGGAATTCGTTGGAGCGTCGATCCTTGTTTTGGCACTATCCACACTACAGCAACCAAGGTGGAATGCCCGGCGGCGCGATTCGGGAAGGCGACTACAAGCTGATCGAGCGCTATGAGGATGGCAGGACTCACTTGTACAACTTGAAAGACGATCTGGGAGAGCAAAACGATCTGGCCAAAAAATATCCCGAAAAAGTGGCTCAGATGCGGGCCCGGCTCCATGCGTGGTACCAGGAGGTCGATGCGAAATTCCTTCAGCGAAAAGAGGGTGGACCGGAACCTTGGAGGCCTTGAGCGAGCTTTGTACTTGAAAATCGAAACAGAAATTGGATCGAAAACTAATTGTAATAGAAATTATGGATACGAATTATAGACTTAGTGGCGCAATGATTGCGGTCATCGCTTTTATCTCAATTCTGGGTTGTGCCAAGGAAGCGAAAACCGGAACGGTGGAGGCCGCTTATACCGATTTATTAGGGATTGGATTGGAAGAGGGCGTCATGCGCCGGGACCCAAGCGATATCATAAAAGTCGGCGACCTTTTCTATGTGTGGTATTCGAAGGGAAAGATATCGCCAGGCTACGATGCGACCGTCTGGTATGCGACTTCGCCGGACGGAATTAAGTGGACGGAAAAGGGGATGTCTCTAGCCAAAGGAAAGCCCGGGACTTGGGAAGGAGCCAGCGTATTCACGCCTAACATACTCGTTGCCGAGGGGAGATATTGGTTATTCTATACGGGCGTATCGAGAGAGTTTAAGCAGCCTTATAATCCAGACTCCAAGATCGGAATTGCCGTGTCCGATTCGCCCGACGGTCCTTGGGAACGTTTGGCGAGCAACCCAGCGCTGACGAATAGCGATGATCCAGAGCACTTCGACAGCCATCTGGTTGACGATGCCTGCCTGATCGTTCGGGACGGAAAATACTGGTTTTACTATAAAGGACGTCAGTTGGGGAAAAGCCCATCCGAAACCAAGATGGGTGTGGCAATTGCTGATAAGCCGGAAGGGCCATACGTAAAACATGAAGCGAACCCGGTGATCCCCGGCAACCACGAAGTAGTGGTTTGGCCGCAAGGCTCGGGCGTGGCTGCGATGATCGGCACGACTGGACCGGAGGATCTTACGAATACGGTTCAGTACGCGGAAGATGGTATCCATTTCACTAAGACGCACGATTTGGTAAACGGTCCAGTTGCAGCTGGGACGTATCGGCCTGAGGCGTTTACGGAGAGCGGCAAAGGAGAGATTCCAGAGTGGGGCGTTGAGATCGGACAGCCTGACCGGAAAAAAGGCGAACTGCCTTTCATTCGTCGGTTTGATTTAAGCGAAATTAAGTAAGATGGAGAATATGAAAGTTACAATAGGATTGGGAATGGTCGCGGCTCTGAGTCTGTTTTCCGGATGCGCTAAAACGGGTATGGCTGAAAGCGGCGAGTTCGCCGACGATGTGGCCTTCATGAATAGGCATACGCCGATTGTCCTTTTGGAAGACGGGGACGCCTCAGTTGCGGTGGCTCCGGATTATCAGGGACGTGTGATGACCAGCACCTTTGACCGCAAGGCCGGTCCGAGTTTCGGCTGGATTAACCGTCCGGTCATTGAAAAAGGGTTCCTTTCGGACGAAGAGAGAAAGGGAACGCTCGAAGAGCATATCTACATCTTTGGCGGAGAGGACCGATTCTGGCTCGGGCCAGAAGGGGGGCAGTATGCGCTGTTTTTCAAGCCGGGTACTCAGTTTGAGTTCTCCGACTGGACGACTCCACCGGTGATCGATACCGAGGCCTTCGAATTAGTCGAGCAAACCAAGACGTCCGCCAAATTTAAACACAGCGCGGAACTGATCAATTACAGCGGCGCTAAATTCAAGGTGGGCATTGAGCGCACGGTGAAGCTTCTGGGCAAACGGGAAACCTCCAATCTGTTGGGCGTTGAGCTCGGCGATGGGCTGCGCATGGTGGGCTACGAAACGGACAACCGGATTACCAACACGGGTTCCAATGCTTGGAAGCCGGAGACTGGCCTGCTTTCGATCTGGATGCTCGGCATGTATAATCCGTCGCCCGAAACCACCATTGTGATTCCGTTTGTGCAGGGCGGGGAAAAAGAACTCGGCCCGCGGGTGAACGATACCTATTTCGGCGCGATTCCGGAGGACTACCTGAAGGTTGGGCGGCAGAAACTCTTCTTTAAAGGCGACGGCACCCGCCGCGGTAAAATCGGCATCAGCCCGCAGCGCTCCAAAGGCATTGCCGGCAGCTACGACGCCGCCGGACAAGTGCTCAATATCGTCACCTACAACGTGCAGGACGCGCCGCACGGCTACGTCAATTCCATGTGGGAACACCAGGCAGCACCCTATGCCGGCGACGTGATCAACTCCTATAACGACGGTTCGCCCGAACCCGGCGCCGCGCCGCTGGGTCCGTTCTACGAGCTGGAAACCTCGTCGCCGGCCGCGGCACTGCAGCCCGGCGAAACCATGCAGCACGTGCAGCGCACGTTCCACATCCATGGCTCCGAAGCCGCACTCGACCCGATTGCCCGAAAACTGCTGGGTGCCAAGCTGGATGCGGTCAAAGCGGCTTTTTGAAGGGGAAGGTAATGAATAAGCTGCTGCTGAGCGTCCTTGCGGGCGGCCTGCTGTTCGGAAGCGCCGCCTGGAGCCGCGCCCGGCCCAACATTATCCTCATCTTTGCCGATGACCTCGGCTACGGCGACCTGGGCTGCTACGGGGCGCAGGTGAAAACGCCGGAAATCGACCGCCTGGCCGCGCAGGGCCTGCGTGCGGCCGACTGCCTGGTGGCGGCCAACGTTTGCGGGCCGTCGCGGGCGGCGCTGATGACCGGGCGCTATCCGATGCGCTGCGGCCACCCGATTTCGCGGCATGATACCGGGAAATACGCGGCATACGGCATTGCGCCGGAGGAAATCACGATGGCGGAGCTGCTCAAAGCGGCCGGCTATCACACGAAGATGGTGGGCAAGTGGCACCTCGGTTTCCACGTGGAGGGCTCGCATCCGCTGGATGCCGGGTTCGATGAATACCTGGGGCTTCACAGCAACTATTCCCCGGTTCTCGGGGATGCCGATACGCTGTACCGCAATCGCGAGGTGCTCGAGGAACATGCCGCCTTTGAAACGGTGACCCAGCGCTATACCGATGAGGTGGTCGACTTTATCGGGCGGGAGCACGAGGAGCCCTTCTTTGTCTATTTTGCGCACCACATCGCGCATGCCCCGCTGCTGCCGAGCAGCCGTTTTAAGGGCATAACCGGAATGAAGGGCCGCGCGGGAACCTACGCTGATTTTGTGCAGGAGCTCGACTACAGCGTCGGGCGGGTTGCGGCGGCGCTCGACGAGGCCGGCATTGCGGAAAATACGCTGGTTGTTTTTATGTCGGATAACGGCCCGGCGCGGGACGGCACGGCGAAGCCGCTGAGCGGCGGCAAATATGTCACGATGGAGGGCGGCCACCGGGTGCCGGGCATTTTCCGCTGGCCGGGAACCATTCCGGCCGGGCAGGTGTCGAATGCCATGATTTCGAGCCTGGACCTGCTGCCGCTGTTCTGCCGTGCGGCCGGGGCGGCGCTGCCGCAGGACCGGACCATCGACGGAAAGGATATTCTGCCGCTGCTGACGGGAAAGACCGATCAAAGCCCGCACGACTATTTTTATTACTACAACGGCGTGCACCTGCAGGCTGTCCGCTCCGAGCGGTGGAAACTGCATTTTCCCCGAACGCCGGCCGAGCAGCCCTATTGGGCCCGGAAAGACAGCGGGCAGCGGATTTATACAACGCTGAAGGAGCCGATGCTGTTCGATCTCGATGCCGATCCGGGCGAGAAAAAGAACATCATTGCGCAACATCCGGAAACGGCGGAGGCCCTGACAAAACAGGCGGAGCGTATTCGTAAAGAGCTCGGCGATATCAACGTCATCGGATCGGACCAGCGCCCCCACGGCCTGCCGAATCCCCAGGAGAAAGGCACCGGGCCGATTGTGAAAGTGCTGCCGGAATAATTTTGTAGAAACGAGAAAAACAGATCATGGAGATAAAGACCGTTTTAACAGCAGGCCTGCTCTGCCTGGCCGCTTTGTCGGACCAGGCGGCTGCCGCCGAAAAACTGCCCAACGTGGTTTTAATTTTTGCCGACGACCTCGGCTACGGTGATTTGGGCTGCTACGGCGCCGCCAAAATCAAAACACCGAATATTGATAAGCTGGCCGAAGAGGGTCGCCGCTTTACCGATGCCCATTCGGCATCGGCGGTCTGTTCTCCGTCGCGCTATGGACTGCTGACCGGGGAATATCCGTTCCGCGGAAACAACGGCAAGGGGTATTGGGGGCCCTGCGGTCATTTTCAGCCGCTGATGATTTCAACCGACAAGCTGACGCTGGCCCAGCTGTTTAAAAACAAAGGCTATGCTGCGGCGGCGTTCGGTAAATGGCACCTG
>JBFJYX010000258.1:0-4747 GCA_041622415.1 Pontiella sp. | reverse complement strand
GGTCATGGCCAACTGCAACGGCGCCAACGCCCAGTACACCGATCAGGACGAGTGCCTGACGACGTGTGAGGGGCTGGCAGAGGGCATGGACACGGACATGAGCGGCGTCGACACCGTCTACTGCCGCCTCTACCACGCCGGCGCCCCTGCGCAGCTCGACCCCGTCTTCCACTGCCCGCATGCGGGCCCGGACGGCGGCGGCGTCTGCGTCGATAACCAGACCACTGGCTGCGCGCGCTTCTGCGCCAACGTCATCGAGGCCTGCCCCGTCGGCAGCCCCTACACACTCCGAGCTATGTTATACGACGTTACAGTAGATCTAGGCGATCGCTCCTATGAAATTCATATCGGGGCGGGAATTCTTGACCGGGTCGGCGCGCTTTGTGCCGGGGCCGGACTCAAGGGGAAATGTTTAATTATCACCGATGAAAATGTGGGAGCGCACTATGCCGATCCCGTTTTCCAATCCCTGGAAAAGGCGGGTTTTGAGCCGGTTGTGGTGACGCTGCCGGCCGGTGAGCAGACCAAATGCATGGAGCAGCTCGGCCGGCTGTACAGCGAATGCATTGGGGCGGGACTCGACCGGAAGGCGTTCATTGTGGCGCTCGGCGGCGGCGTGATCGGCGATCTGGCCGGCTACACCGCGGCCTCGTTCCTGCGCGGGATCCGTTTTGTGCAGGTGCCGACGTCGCTGCTGGCGATGGTCGACAGCTCGGTCGGCGGAAAGACCGGCATCAATATTCCGGAAGGGAAAAACCTGGTCGGGGCGTTTCATCAGCCTGAGCTGGTGCTGGCCGATCTCGATACGCTCAAGACCCTGCCGGCCCGCGAATATGCCGCCGGCCTGGCGGAGATTGTCAAATACGGCATCATCTACGACGCGCCGTTTTTCCAGACCCTGGAAGACAACGTGGAAAAACTTCCAGACGTTGGAAATGCGGACCTGCTGGCCAAAATGGTCGGCCGCTCGTGCGAGGTGAAAGCTGAAGTGGTGGCGCAGGATGAACGCGAAGGCGGGCTCCGGGCGATTCTTAACTTCGGGCACACCGTGGGGCATGCCATTGAGAAAGTGGCGGGCTACGGCGAATATGTGCACGGCGAAGCGGTGGCGATCGGCTCTGTGTATGCCGCACGGGTTTCAGTTGCGCTGACCGGACTTTCGCCCGCCGAGGCTGACCGTATGGAAAAGCTCTTTGTGGACCTCAAGCTGCCGGTGCGCGCACCGGGACTGGAATGGCCGAAGCTGCGTGAAGCGCTTGCGGTCGATAAAAAGACCGTCGGCGGCATGCCGAAATTTGTGCTCGCTTCGGAAATCGGACGCGTCTCGTTCGGTAATGATGTGCCGGAAGAGCTGATGGAAAAAATCTGGATGGATATGTAAACCACGAAGACACTTAGAACACGAAGCTATCGCCAATGCCTATCTTTGTGTTCCCTTAGTGCACTTCGTGCCTATGTGGTTTTTTGAATGCAGGAACGGCAGGCATATATTGTTCTGAATATGATCGAGGGGCTGGGACCGGTGACTGTCCGGCGGCTCATCGATTGCCTGGGTTCGCCGAAGGCGATTCTTGAGGCCGACCGCGAGGCGCTGATGCAGGCGCGCGGGGTGGGCGAAAAGCTGGCCCTTAAAATTGTGGTGCAGCGGGATTCGATTGATCCCGAGGCGGAGATTGAAAAGGCGGAAGAGCAGGGTGCGCGGATCATTACCCCGTTGGATGAGGAGTATCCGGACGCGCTGAAGGCGATTCATGATCCGCCGCTGGCGCTCTATATTAAAGGGCACCTTCATGATGCGGACCGCAAGGCGCTGGCGATTGTGGGCTCGCGGGCCACGTCGCAGTATGGGCTGAAAGCGGCCGACCGCTTTGCGTTTCAGCTGGGGCAGACCGGTTTTACTGTGGTGAGCGGTTTGGCGAGGGGAACCGATACGGCGGCGCATATGGGCGCACTGAAAAGCAAGGGGCGCACGATTGCGGTGCTGGGCGGCGCGCTGGATTGCCTCTATCCGCCGGAGAATGCCGAGCTGGCGGAAAAGATTGCGAAGCAGGGCGCGGTGATTTCGGAGTATCCGCTGGGTCGCCAGGCGGACCGCATGACGTTTCCGTACCGGAACCGGATCATCAGCGGGCTGAGTATGGGCGTGCTGTTGATCGAGTCCGATATTAAGGGCGGATCGATGCATACGGCCGATGCGGCGAACGAGCAGGGGCGTACGGTTTTTGCGTTGCCGGGGCGGATTGATACGCCGGGCGCAAAGGGGCCGCATCTGCTGATCCGGAACGGGGCCAAGCTGGTGCAGTCGCTGGATGATATTCTGGAAGAGTATGAACTGCTGATACCGGCCGCGGAACTTGAGGCGCCGGCGGCGGCTACGGCCGCGCGGCCGGATGTTCCGCTGACGGAGCCGGAATCAAACGTTGTGCAGGCCCTGTGGGAGGAGCCGCTCGATGTCGACGCACTGGCGCGTGCGGTGGGCATGGCCAGCCATGAACTGAGCGGTCTTTTATTGGGCCTGGAAATGAAGCGCGTGATTCGCACCCTGCCCGGCAAGGTGGTTGAACTGGCGGATGACCTTCGGGGAATGAATTAACCACGAAGACACTAAGGACTCTAAGCCATGCAGCATGAACCCATTTCAGATGAACTGGAGAGGATCGGGAAAGAAATTGTCGATTCAGCTTATCGAGTTCACAAAGAAATGGCGCCGGGACTGTTGGAGTCCGTTTATGAGGAGTGCATGGTTTATGACTTGCAGAAAAAGGGACTTCATGTTGAACGCCAAGTCTCTTTGCCCATTGAATTCGATGGGCATGTTTTAAAGGAAAACAGATTAAGAATCGATATGGTCGTTGAGCATCAGGTGGTTGTCGAAAACAAGGCCGTGGTGGAGATGATCCCTTTGTATGAGGCGCAAACCCTGACCTATTTGAGACAGGGTAAAATGCGTTTGGGCTATCTGATCAATTACAACGTAACTTTAATTAAAAACGGCATTAAACGATTCGTGGTTTAGTCTTCGAGTCCTTGGTGTCTTAGTGGTTTCAAACAGTAGGAAGAGAGAGAGAGCATGAGTAAAAATTTAGTGATTGTGGAGTCGCCGGCGAAGGCGAAGAAGATCAACCAGTTTCTGGGCAAGGACTACAGCGTGATGGCCTCGGTGGGCCATGTGCGCGACCTGCCGGCGAAGAAACTCGGGGTGGATGTGGAGAAGGATTTTGAGCCGGAATATGTCAGCACGGCGCGCGGCAAAAAGGTGCTGAAGGAGCTGAAGGACGAGGCGAAGAAGTGCGAGAAGGTCTATCTTGCGCCTGACCCGGACCGCGAAGGGGAAGCGATTGCGTGGCACCTGTATGAAGCGCTGAAGAAAAATGTCGGCGAAGAAAATTTTTACCGGGTGACGTATAACGAAATCACGAAGCCGGCGATTCTGGCGGCCTTCGAACAGCCGGAACAGATTGATATGAACAGGGTGAATGCGCAGCAGGCGCGGCGTATTCTGGACCGTCTCGTCGGTTTCCAGGGCAGCCCGGTGGTGCGCAAGCAGATTCGCGGTGCGCAGAGTGTGGGCCGCGTGCAGACCGTGGCGCTGCGTTTGGTGGTTGAGCGCGAGATGGAGATTGAAAACTTTCAGCCGGAAACCTATTTCACGGTCGGTGCGCAGGTGAAGAAGCAGCAGGAGCCGCTTGATCCGTTCACGTTGAAGCTGGCCCGTATCAATAATGAACCGATCGGCGTGAAAGACCGCAAGCTGCTGCCGGGTGCGGTAAAAACGCAGGAGCAGCTCGAGGCCATTCAGAAGGAACTGGATAACAGTGCCATGAAGGTCAGCGATATTATCACGAAGCAGGTGACCCGCCGGGCGCGCCCGCCGTTCATTACCTCCACGCTGCAGCAGTCGGCCTCGGGATCGCTCGGTTTTGCGCCGGCGCGCACGATGGGGATTGCGCAGAAGCTGTATGAAAGCGGTCTGATTACCTATATGCGTACCGACTCGTTCAATATCGCGAAGTCGGCGCAGGAGGAGTGCCGCGATTTTGTGAAAAGCAGCTACGGCGCGGAATACCTGCCTGAAAAACCGAATGCCTACCGTTCCAAGGGGGCGGCGCAGGAGGCCCATGAAGCGATTCGCCCGACCGACGTTACGGTTGAGCCGGGCCGCGAGGGCATTAAGCTGGAAGCCGCGGAGCAGAAGCTGTACCGCCTGATCTGGGAGCGTTTTGTGGCGTCGCAGATGGTGCCGGCCAAAATCGACCGTCGTACCGTTGAGGTGGAAGCCGGTTCGGAAAACACCTATCTCTTCCGCGCCACCGCGTCGGAAATTGCGTTCCCGGGTTATATGAAAGCGAGCGGCATCGAGGCCGCGGCGGATAAGCCGAAAGAGGGCGAGGATGACGGCGAAACGGAAAAGATTCCGCCGCTGGAAAAAGGCGAAGGCCTGGATGTTCAGGAATGGCTGACGGAGCAGAAGGAAACCAAGCCGGTGGCCCGTTATACCGAGGCCTCGCTGATCCGTGCGCTGGAAGAAAACGGCGTGGGCCGTCCGTCGACCTATGCGGCGATTATGTCGAAGCTCGATGAGCGCGAATATGTGATTAAAGAGAAGCGGTCATTGATTCCGACGGATCTCTGCAAAGTGCTGGTGACGCTGGTGCTGCGCACGGAAGAAAAGCTGAAGCACGGCAACAAGATTGACCTGTTCGAAACGCGTTTTACGGCCGATATGGAGACGCGCCTCGACGAGGTG
>JBFJYX010000257.1:0-4759 GCA_041622415.1 Pontiella sp. | reverse complement strand
CCCGTTTCCAAGGTGGCGGAAGATCCGCCGGAATATGGAAGTATGAACGGGTAGTACAGGGAGAACGTATTTGATGGAAAGATATATCGAAAAAGCCGCTGCGCTGATTGAAGCGCTGCCGTTTATCCAGCAGTTCCGCGGGGAGACCGTGGTGGTGAAGCTAGGCGGCAGCATTATGGAGAGCGAAGAGGGCTACAGCCGCATTATGCAGGACATCGCCTTCATGGAATGCATCGGTATGCATCCGGTTGTGGTGCACGGCGGCGGCAAAGCGATTTCCCGGGCGATGAAAGAGGCGGATATTAAGCCGAACTTTGTGCAGGGCCTGCGGGTCACCGATGAAGCGACGATCCGGGTGGTGGAACAGGTGCTGAACCGCGAGGTGAATCCGCACCTGGTGGAAATTATCCAGCAGTTTCACGGCAAAGCGCGCGGGATTCACGGCGAAGATATTATCCGCGTGGAAAAACTGGTCGGCTCCAACGAGCATAAAGAGCCGCTGGACTGGGGCTTTGTCGGCAACGTCAAGCATGTCGACATCGAGCCGATTAAGGCCTACCTGAAATCTGAAATTGTCCCGGTCATCACGCCGCTGGGCAAAGGGCCGGAGGGCCGTCTTTATAATATCAACGCGGACGATGCGGCCACGGCTGTGGCGGTGGCGCTGAAGGCGCGGAAGCTGGTGTTCCTGACGGATGTGCCGGGCCTGTTGCTCGATCCGGAGGATAAAACGTCGATCATTTCGTCGCTGCATCTGAGCGAAGTGGATGAGCTGATCGAGCGCGGCGTGATCGCCGGGGGCATGCTGCCGAAAATCAAAGGGATGGTCGGTGCGGTGAAATCGGGGATCAAAAAAGCCCATATCATCGACTCGTCCATGCCGCATTCACTCTTGCTGGAACTGTTCACGTCCGAGGGTGTGGGAACCGAAATTACGGAGTAGTACTATGACGACAGGGGAAATCGAGCATTTACAGAATGAATACCTGATGTCCACCTATGCGCCGGGGCTGGCCCTGGTGGAAGGTTCGGGCGCCAGTGTGTGGGATGCGGAGGGGAATGAGTATCTCGATTTTGTTTCGGGCATTGCCGTAACGAATATCGGGCACTGCCATCCGAAAATGATCCGCGCCATTCAGGATCAGGTGGAGACGCTGGTTCATGTATCCAATCTCTATTTTAATGAAAAGCAGCCGGTGCTGGCGAAAAAGCTGGCGGAGCGGTCGGGGCTGCCCGGCGCTAAGTGTTTCTTTTCGAATTCCGGGGCGGAATCGAATGAGGGGCTGATCAAACTGGCGCGGCTCTGGGGTTCCGAGCACGGGAAATATGAAGTCATCACCATGCGGCAGTCGTTTCACGGCCGGACGCTCGCGACGCTGACCGCGACGGGGCAGGAAAAGGTGCAGATCGGATTCGGCCCGCTGCCGGAAGGCTTTGTGTATGCCAATTTTAACGATCTCGATTCGGTGGCGGATGCCATTACGTCGAAAACGGCCGCGGTGCTGGTTGAGGCGCTGCAGGGCGAGGGCGGCGTGATTCCGGCCGACCGGGAATTTCTTTCCGGCCTTCGGAAACTCTGCGACGAGCGGGGCATCCTGCTGCTGTGCGATGAAGTGCAGGCGGGCATGGGGCGGACCGGTAAATGGTTCGGGTTCCAGAATTATGATGTGATGCCGGATGCCTTCTCGCTGGCGAAAGGCCTTGGCAACGGGTTCCCGATCGGCGCGATTGTGGCCGGTGAAAAGCTGGCGAACATTTTCCGGCCGGGGCACCACGCAACGACCTTCGGCGGCACGCCGCTGGCCTGCGCGGCCGCGCTTTCGGTGATCGAGGTCATTGAGGAAGAGGAGCTGCTGGCGAATACCACGATGATGGGCGCCTATTTTGCGGAAGGGCTGTGCGAGATCGCCATGAAGCATAAAAAGTGGATTGCGGGCGTGCGCGGACTGGGCCTGCTGCTGGGGCTGGTGCTGGATGTGCCGGCGGCGTCTTTGCAGAAAAAACTGCAGGAAAAAGGTATGCTTGCCATTGCCACTGCGGGTAATGTCCTGCGCTTATTACCCCCGCTGAATGTGAAGCAGGAGGAAATTGAGCAGGCGCTGAAACTGATCGGCGAAGCCTGTGCCGAACTGCACGACGAAATGGCCGGGCAGTCGCCCAATCCCTGCCAGTGCGCTCCGGGAGAGTAGGCCATGCCGAAGCTCTACGAATATTTCGGACTCGTCGTCCTGTTTTATTCGAATGAACATGAGCCGGTTCATGTTCATGGGCTGTATCAAGGGTGTGAATGCCGTGCCGATTTTACGATTGTGAATGGCAAGGTTGTTGGTATTAAGTTTCGTTCGGTGAAAGGACGGAAACCTTTGGCTTCGGTGCAGATGGGTGATTTTAAATCTGTGGTTGAAGCGCACGCGGAAGAGATCGTGCTGAAGTGGGTGGATTATTTCGTCCTGCATAAAGCGGTAAAGCCGGAGCGGATTACACGGAGGTTGAAATGAGTTTGAAGGAAGGTATTGAGCTCAATCTAACGGCTGCGGAATGGATCTCTGACTATATAATTCGGCTGGCGTTCAGCGATGGCTTTACCCGGGATCTGAATTTTCAGCCTTTTTTAGAGGCGTCGACGCACCCGGAGATACGAAAATACCTGGAGCCGGAATCGTTCAAAGCATTTGAAATTAGCTATGGAAACCTGATCTGGAATGACTATGATCTCTGCTTTTCCATAGATGACCTCTATTCGGGGAATCTGGTTTCTCAACAGCAGGACTCGATGGTGGCGGAAGATTCACCCGGATACGGTGAATAGAATTTTGAAATAAGGAGATAAGACATGGCGTATGAATTGAGCGGTAAGGTGAAGGTGATCCTTGAGCCGAAAACATTTGCGAGCGGATTCACGGTGCGTGAATTTGTGGTCACCGTTGAAGACGGAAAATATCCGCAGGACATTATCCTGCAGGTGGTACAGGAAAAAGTGAGCCTGCTCGATTCCCTTCAGGTGGGTGAAGAGGTGACGGCCACGTTCGATATCCGCGGCCGCGAATATAACGGGCGCTATTTCAACAATCTCCAGGCCTGGAAAGTTGAATCCGGTGCTGCGGCGCCTGCGGGCGATGACCAGCCGCCGGTTTCGGATAAAGACGTTCCGGCCGATTTTGATGAATTTGAAGACGATATCCCGTTTTAGGCAGCGAAGCTGCGTTTTAAGTTGTCCGGTGGTGAGCTCTGAATCCATCGGCAGGATTTGATACGAAAGGAAATGACTATGAAAGTCGTACTCGCATATTCCGGCGGTCTGGACACGACCGTACTGCTGACCTGGCTTCAGGAAAAATATGACGCCGAAGTGATCTGCTACTGCTCCAACGTCGGGCAGGAAGAGGAACTGGATGGTCTCGAAGAAAAGGCGCTGAAGCACGGCGCGGTGAAGTGCTATGTCGACGACGTGCAGGAAGAATTTGCGGCGGACTACATCTATCCGATGATGCAGGCCAACGCGATTTATGAAGGCACCTACCTGCTGGGCACCTCCATTGCCCGCCCGCTGATTGCCAAGCGCATGATTGATATTGCCAACCTCGAAGGGGCGGAAGCCATCTGCCACGGCGCCACCGGTAAAGGGAACGACCAGGTTCGTTTCGAGCTGACTGCATACGCGCTGAAACCGGATGTCAAGGTGATCGCCCCGTGGCGCATGCCGGAGGATTTCCCGTTTGAAGGCCGTATGGACATGGTGAAGTACCTGGAAGAAAAGGGCGTTCCGACGACCGTCTCCGCGGCGAAGCCGTATTCGATGGACCGCAACATGCTGCACATCAGTTTTGAAGGCGGCATTCTGGAAGATCCGTGGAACGAGCCGGATGAGAATATGTGGTGCATGACCAAGCCGCTGAGCCAGGCGGCCGACGAAGCGGAATATGTTGAAATCAGTTTTGAAAAAGGTATTCCGGTTGCGGTCAACGGCGAAAAGCTGAGCGCCGCGGCCCTGCTGAAAAAACTGAATGCGCTGGGCTGCGAGCACGCGGTCGGCCGTATTGATATTGTGGAAAACCGCTTTACGGGCATGAAGGACCGCGGCGTGTACGAAACCCCCGGCGGAACCATTCTGCAGGCGGCGCACCGAGCGCTGGAGTCCATCTGCATGGACCGCGAAGTGATGCATCTGCGCGACGGCTTTATCCCGAAATATGCCGAGCTGGTCTACAACGGCTTCTGGTTTGCGCCGGAGCGTGAAATGCTCCAGGCCGCCATTGCCCAGAGCCAGGAAACCGTAACCGGCGATGTGCGCGTGAAGCTCTTCAAGGGCGGCGTGCATGTGTGCGGACGCAAGTCCCCGTATTCGCTCTACAGCCCGAAACTCGTCAGCTTCGACGAAGCGGGCGGTTACGACCAGTCCGATGCGACCGGCTTCATCAAGCTCAACGCCCTGCGCCTGCGCGTGCTGGCGACCATGAAAAAAGAGAGCTGATTATGCCCACCGTGTTCAGGGAGAAAGGCTATCGATTTTTCTTCGTTATGGCCGATCTCTCTGAGCCGCTTCACATTCATGTGATGAAGGAAAAGGCCATTGCCAAATTCTGGTTCGATCCGGTACGTTTGGCTTCGAATAAAGGGTTCAGGGATCATGAGTTACGGGAAATTGCCGGCCTGATTTCAGAGCATGAGGAATTAATTCGGAACAGTTGGGATGAGCGTTTTCGAAGTAGACATTAATGCCGTGCGTTTTACACAGGACAGCCTGGTGTTCGACCTGGTT
>JBFJYX010000256.1:0-4784 GCA_041622415.1 Pontiella sp. | reverse complement strand
CAGTGTTGAGCTTCCGTTGGGAAGTCTCGATCAGGAATTTTTCCGGGTCGGCGGTTTCGAGTAAAACGGTCACTCCGGTACTCCCGGTATAACGGGCGTGCCGGATTCACCTCAGCATCATGGGCAGGAATGTAAAATTCCTGCCCATGTTTTTTGCGTCAGGGGATTCGATGGTGCTTAATGGGGCTGACCTGTATCTGAACCCGGAATGAAACAATCCGCAAATAAGAGCTCAGCCTTGGCGGAGGATTGTGCTTAAAATAAACAGAGATACCGCCGATGCGTTCCGGGGCACTCCATCCGTTGAGTTTGTTCCGTCCATGTACGTTTTATAAGGAGTGAAGAATGAAAAAAATTATGATGCTGATGGCTTTGTTAACGATCTGTATTGCCCATGCCGGTGTTGCGGGTTCCAGTGATTGGAACATGGACCTGAGCGGCCGTCTGGGTGTGGTTCCGGTGGACGGGGGCTTCAAGCAGGAGGGTTACTGGGTCTGGGGCAGTTCGATCGTGAAAGGCGATGACGGGAAATACCACATGTATGTTTCGCGCTGGCCGAAGACGCTGAAGTTTCATCCGGGCTGGATGGTGGCCTCGGAGATTGTTCATGCCGTTGCGGACAACCCGCTGGGACCCTACGAATTCAGTGATGTCGCGCTGGGGAAACGCCATGCGCAGTACTGGGACGGGCAGTCGTGCCACAACCCGAAGGTGTTTAAACACGGCGATACCTATATTCTGTTTTACATGGGGTCCACCCATCCGTTTGAAGATGCGGTGAAATGTCCGGAAGAGGTGCAGTTAAGCTCTAAATATTCCATTGTCGGCCGCTCCAATAAACGGATCGGCGTGGCGACAGCCAAAAGTCCGTACGGTCCGTGGACGCGGATGGATGCGCCGGCGCTGGATACTCAGCCGGATACGTTTTACAGCTTCCTGACTTCCAATCCGACGCCGGTGATTCATGACGACGGCAGCGTGCTGCTGATTTTCAAGTCGCGGAAGTATAATGATCAGTTCCCGTATCACAGCGATATGATGCTGGGGGTTGCGACGGCCCCGCATTTTACCGGCCCGTATACGGTGGCGATGGATGAGCCGATCTTCAGCGAAACCCGCTTCGGCGTGGTGGAGGATCCCTATCTGTGGAAGGATGCATCCGGCTACCACATGCTGGCGAAGGATATGCGGGGCGTTATTGCGGGCAAACCGCATGCCGGCATCGTGGCTCATTCCAAAGACGGCCTGAACTGGGAGGTGGGTGAACATCCGCTGGCCTACACGAAGCACATTCAGTGGGACGATGGAACCGAAGGCGAAATGGGCCAGCTTGAACGGGTGCAGGGCGTGATCGAAGACGGCGAACTTAAATACCTGAGCTTTGCGGTCATGGACGGCCCCGGCGGTTTTGGAAACGGAAAGAACACCTGGAATATCGTGGTGCCGATCAAATCGGAATAGGCCTTTTCGGGCCTCAGTCGAACAGGCCCAGGCGGTGGGCTTTATTCACGGCCTGGGCGGCATTGAGGACGTTGAGCTTTTCGTAGATCCGGCGGATGTAGGTGGCGACGCTGCCGTAGCTGATACCGAGCCGATGGCCGATCTCTTTTTTGAGCAGTCCCTCACTGAGCAGCGTGAGGATCTGCAGCTCGCGTTCGGAGAGGGGCTTGCCGGTTTTTACTTCCGGCTTTTTCTTCTGCAGTTTGTGCAGGATGTATTGAGCCACGTTGCCGTCGAGCGAGGCCCCGCCGGCCATGACGGTTCGAACCGCTTCCTTGATCTGGCTGACGGTTGATTTTTTCAGCAGGTAGCCGTCGGCACCCTGCTGAATGGCGGCCAGGACATCGGATTCCTGATGGGACTGGGTGAGGATGATGATTTTGGTTTCCGGCAGCAGGCTCTTCAGGAGGGGAAGGGCTTCGAGGCCGCTCATTCCCGGGAGGTTGAGATCGAGCAGGATCAGGTCCGGGCTGTTTTTACCTTCCCGGATATTGCGCAGGGCGACCTCGGCGGCGCCGAACATGGAGCCGATGAACATATCGTCTTCGTGCTGCATGGCCATCTCGATGACCTTCCGGTATTTGGGGTGGTCTTCGATCAGCATGATCCGGGTTCGGGATGTCATTGTTTTCTCCAGGGGAAGGGTTTTCTGATCTTCAGGGTCAGCCGGATGCAGGTGCCGCCTGACGGCATATTTTCGACACCGACTCTGGCCGCCATGAGACGGGCGCGTCGGCGCAGGGATTGGGGAACGGTTTGCAGTCCTCTGTCCGGCAGGCCGTGACCGTTGTCGGTGATGGTGAGTTCAATGTGCCGGGGCGTTGCTTTGAGGCGGGTACTGAGCCGGGTGGCTTCGGCATGCCGGCAGATATTGATGAGGGCTTCTTTGTAGAACAGGTAGAGGTCGGAGCGGGTGCGCGGTTTCAGTTTTTGCAGGTGCTCGGCGCCTTCGATGGCAAATTCGTGCTCGAGCTGAACCACGACGCGCTCAGCAATCTGCTGCATCATTTCGGCCAGATTCAGGTAGGCGGGTTTGCTGTGCAGGCGGGCGACGAGGCGGACCGCTTCGCCGGTTTCTTCGGTGGTGGTGCGGATTTCTTTCAGGAGACGGGAGAGGGCCTCTCGGTTTTCTGCGGAATCATCGGCGAGGTCGCTGAGCAGGCCGATGGTATGCAGGTCGGCGCCGACTTCGTCGTGCAGGTCGGCGGCAAAGCGTTCCTGCAGGGTTGAAATCTGGCGGAGGTGGATGATGCGCTCCACCAGGATGGCGATGATGATGCCGGCGGCCAGCAGCCCGGCGAGCCAGCCCAGGCGGCGCAGGTTGACGTTCTGCCTTTCGTAGCGGTGATGTAATTCGTCCGCGATTAACGGTCGGGCCACTTCCAGCTCGTGCCGCCGCGAAAGCTGGGTCATCCAGTCCCGCTGGGAGAGGATGGCGCCGTCATAGTTCAGGCCGTCGGTAATTTTGCTGAGGCCCCCATCGGGGCTCGTGATGTTGCTGCAGGTCGAAACCGGTGCGTGCAACGCGATGTTTTTTCCGTTGGATAATACCTCGATTTCAGAGAACGCAATGTAGGAGGGGTGCGGGGTTGAGATGACCGGTTTGTGGTCAAGAATATGAATGTTGATGTAGCGGCAGGTTGTTTCGGGAAAGCGCCGCATGATGATGGGGCCGTGGTCGTAGATGGTTTCCTGGCGGTATTCGCACAGGACGGTTTCATCGGAGAAATCCGGCGCGTTGGCTCCCATGATGCGGACATGGCGGGGCACGGCCCAGGTGGTGAAGTTGCCCATGGGCACCGCGTAGGACAGGTTGGCCGAGTGGAGGTTGATCTTGTTGATCGGTCGGGCTATGCCGAGATCAATCGTGATGCGTGCAGGTACGTTTGTTTCTGTGATGAAAAGCAGTGCGGCTTTGCTCTGTTCGCCATGTGCGGCATCCATTTTATAGGGCGTGAATCCATCCACCACAAAAGCGGGTGCAAAGGAGTTGCGGGGTTTGGGGGAATCCGGGGGAACGGTTACGGGGCGGTTCAGGGCCACATTTTCCTGCCCGCTGAATACCATGATTTCGAAGAGCTGCAGCAGATAGTGGGTCGCCTTGAGGCGGGGGGAGAGCCGGGTGGTCTCCAGCCGAATCCAGGACGCTTTCACCGGAGGAAAGTCCAGGGTTAAGGGCGCGATGCGGGGCAGCCGGGTTTGATCGGCCGTAACCACGGCCATTTCATTGGTCTGCGTGCCGGTTCCGGCCAGAATGCGAAAGGCTGCGGGAAAGCCTTCGGACTGAAGGCCGGATTCGGTGTCCCGGAATAAAACGGGCGAGAGGGCGACGCCGTCGATGAGCACGTCTTCGCCCAGGTCGATATGAATCCATTCCATTTCGTCGGGGTTGTGGCGCACTGCGGAGCGGTAGCCCAGGGCGCCGACGCCGCGCCGCAGGGTCAGGGCGGCCAGGTTTTCGAGCTCATGATCGATTTCGGCCAGTTGTTGTTCCAGCTCGGAGAGCTTCAGTGCCGTGAGGTCGCTGTTGTGCAGGTGTGCACAGGCCAGGAACGGCAGCAGGGCCGCCGACAATACTGCCTGTAGGGAAAACCGTTTCATGCGCTTTGGTTTATCAGGAAAGAAGCGCAAGGCCAAGCCGCCGCCCTGAAATCTATGTCGATCATACGGTGGACATGACAGGCGGCTGTGCCGGCTGTACGATCTTCAGTTGTTAATCGGAGGTCGGTCTGTTGAACAGCGGCCGGAGTCGCCATGCCGCTTTCCAAGGGTTGGAACAGTCATGTGCATAACATATCAAAAGCTGGAGATAAGCGAATGAGGATCAAATATACGTCATGCCTGGCCGGTCTGATGATGGCCGGCGCGGCACAGGCCGCACTGGTCGGCGAGTGGAGGTTTGAAGGCGGTTCGGTGACCAACTCGGCACCGACAGGAAGTGCTTTCGACGGTACAGTCGTGGGCACACCTTCCAGTGTCAGCGGTGTAGAGGCCGGAACGGATGCCTTTATATTCGATGGGACTTCAGCAAATTATATCAGCATACCGGCCGCAACGTTTGCAGGCATCAGCACCAATATCACGGTTTCAATGTGGACCTTCGGGGATGACATATTGGGAACGGGTGTGGTTGGAAGCAGTGCCTTCGGCTGCAATATCCGCAACACGCTTCACTCGCACACCCCATGGTCAGGGGGGCAGCTGTATTTTGACGGCGGCGGCGTGCGGCACAATTATACGATCGCCGATTCGTCCAAGTATAAAGCCCAATGGAATCATATCGT
>JBFJYX010000255.1:0-4789 GCA_041622415.1 Pontiella sp. | reverse complement strand
TATCGAGGGGCACAAAGAAGGCGCCCAGTCGGTCCGTGCCGTGCTGCGCGCCGCGGCCCGGGCCGGTGTGGAGTTCATCACGGTCTACGCGT
This sequence comes from Pontiella sp., assembly GCA_041622415.1. Lineage (GTDB taxonomy): Bacteria > Verrucomicrobiota > Kiritimatiellia > Kiritimatiellales > Pontiellaceae > Pontiella. The sequence goes on along the minus strand of JBFJYX010000255.1, from coordinate 4,697 downwards.
TCAGCACCGAAAACTGGAAGCGCCCGCCGGCCGAAGTCGACGGGCTCATGAAGCTGCTGGTCCATTCCCTGAACGAATATGAGCAGGAACTGCACGACAACGGCATCCGCCTGCGCGTGATGGGTCAGTTCGAGCGCCTGCCGCTGCCGGTCCGGATGCGGCTGAAGAAAACCATCGATGCCACCGCGCACTACACCGACCATACCTTTGTGATTGCCCTCAGCTACGGTTCACGCAACGAGATTGCGCAGGCCGCCAAACGCATCGCGGAAAAGGTCAAAGCCGGTGAGCTGAAAACCAAAGACATCAACGAAGAGACGATCGCGCAGCATCTCTACCTGCCGGACGTGCCCGATCCGGAACTGATGATCCGCACCAGCGGCGAACTGCGGCTGAGTAATTTCCTGCTCTGGCAGCTCTCCTACTCCGAATTTTATATTACTGACACCTACTGGCCCGACTTCCGCGAAGAACAGTTTTTCCAGGCATTGGAAGCGTTCAACGGACGGGACCGCCGATACGGCGGCGTGAAACCGAACCCGGGGCGGCAGGCCGAATGAGCCGGCAACAGAATAATTTTTCGTTTCAGATTCGCCAGCACCCGCATGCTGACTGTAAATTGTTTGGCGTTTACTAAGAGAGCCTATGGATAAAAAGCGGATCATTATTGGTGCTTCGATTGCCACTGTACTTGTCTTCCTGATGAGTGTGGTGCCCTCCAGTCATTTTGTCTGCCTGATCGTCCTCTCCGCCGTCTGCGGTGTGGCCACGTGGGAATTCTACAACATGCTCGAGGCCGGCGGCATTCAGGCCTCGAAAAAATGGGGAACCGCCTGCGGCGTTCTGTTTGTGGCGGCCACCTGGCAATACATGAACAAATTTCCGGAAGTAACCACCCTGACCGGAAGCTACCTGCCGCACGACACCCTGCTGTGGTCCACCATTCTGCTGGCCGTCGTCTCCATCTTTTTCCGCATCCTGGCCTATCCCGACATGCGCGAAGGACTGAACAATGCCCTCGGCACCCTGCTCGGCTTCATGTATGTGCCGTTTCTCTGGAGTTTCTTTATCCGGGTATTTCTCAGCGGCGACCCCGCCAAACCGGCCTGGGCCGGCCTCTACCTGCTGGCCTGCATGAAACTGTCGGATTCCGGCGGTTACTTTTTCGGCACCAAATTCGGCAAACGCAAACTCGCCCCGGTCATCTCGCCGAACAAAAGCTGGGAAGGCCTCGTGGGCGGAATCATCTTCTGCCTCATCATCAATGTTCTCTGGCTGGTGTTCTCCGGCGGCAAGCTGGGCGCATTCGACTTCAACCTGGGCCATGCCCTGATTCTCTCCGTGCTGATCCCCATCGTCGGAACCGCCGGCGATCTGGTTGAATCAATGTTTAAACGTGCCGTCGACGTCAAGGATTCCAACACCATGGTCTACGGACTCGGCGGCATTCTGGACATGATCGACAGCATCCTGTTCGCCTCCCCCCTGCTTTACATCTTCATGAAATTCGCCCTTTCCTAATCATCACCCCTTTTCCGAGGTCTTTCCAATGTTCGAAATTCTCTTCATCATTGTCATGATGCTTTTCCTGTTCGGCATCACCATCTTTGTCCACGAATGGGGCCACTTCATTGTCGCCAAAAAGTGCGGCCTGAAAATTGAAGCCTTCTCGATTGGTATGGGCCCGGCCCTCTGGAAAAAAGAGGTCGACGGCATCGTCTATAAAATCGGGGCCCTGCCCATGGGCGGCTACGTTTCGCTCCCCCAGCTCGATCCGGCCGGCATGGAAAAAATCCAGGGCGACAACGAGGAAGAACCGCGCGACACTCTCCCGGATATCTCCCCGTGGAAAAAAATCGCCGTCGCGGTCGCGGGTCCGCTCTGCAACATCATCTTTGCACTCGTCCTGGCCGTACTCATTTCGGTCATGCCGAAAAATGAAGTCATGGAAGATACCGGCGTATTCATTGCCGACGTCGAAGCCGACAGTAAAGCCTATGCCGCCGGACTCCGCAGCGGGGATGAAATTCTCGCGGTCAACGGCGCGGAAGTTTCCAACTGGTACGAAACCCGCGTGGAAAGCCTGCTCAGCGGCGGCGCCGAGCAGATCGTCGACCTCACCGTGGCCAACCCCGCAGACGGCGAGCGCGTGCTCACGATTCCCGTAAACCATCCCGAAAAATCCGAGCAGCTGATCGACGGCGCAAACGAGGCCTCCCCCTGCCAGATTTTCCAGGTGGTGGAAGGCAGCCCCGCCGAAAAGGCCGGCCTGCTGGCCGACGACACCATTTTCCAGATCAACGATACGCTGATCAAAGGCACCTCCCATTTCATTGAAATCATTCAGGCCAATCCGGACACGGAGGTCATCATGCACCTCATTCGGGACGGCGGACGAATGGAACTGCCGATTATCCCGGAATACAGCGAGGAGCACGATCAAGTGATGATCGGCATCCAGTTCGGCGGATCGCTCGGACTCCCGTGGACCCTCCAGGGCAATCCCTTTGAACAGATTTACAGCGATGCTTCGTCCATCTTCCGCCTCCTGAAAGCCCTCGTGACCCCCAGCGAATCCAAGCAGGCCGCCAGCGGACTCGGCGGCCCCGTTTCAATCTTCCAGATGATCTTCATTTCCCTGCAGATGAGTATGCTCACGACGCTCGGCCTGATCCGCTTCATCAACATCAACCTGGCGGTACTCAACCTGCTGCCGCTGCCGGTGCTCGATGGCGGGCACATCTGTTTTGCCCTCTGGGAAGGCACCACCAAACGCAAGGTTCATCCGAAAGTCGTGGCCTCGCTGGTCAATGTTTTTGCCATCCTGCTGCTCTCCGCCATGGCCATCCTGACCTGGCGCGACACCGACCGCATCTGGAACGTCAGCCGCTTCTTTAAAGGCGATGACGCCCAACAGACCACCGAACAGCCGGCGGAAATCCCGGTCGACGAGGCCGCCGCGGAACAGCCATGAAGCGGAACTACAAAAAGCGCCCGATCTTCGAGCTCAAACATCTGGGCCGAATCGTCTTTGCGCTTTTTGTGGTCTTCATTGCCTATAAAATCCTGACGCCGCCCAGCGAGGATGCCCTGCGCAGCGAAGCGCCCGACGGCTCCAAAACCGCGCGTCTTAAAACCGAATTCTATTTCGACAACCAGCCGTCCTATAAAATCTACTACCGCGAATCCGGAAAAAAAGTCTGGCAGAGCCTCTTTTATCTGCCGGCCTACACCAACGTTCCGGCAGCAGCCGCGGCCCCGGATCTCCAATGGTCGGAAGATTCCGGCCGCCTCGATTTCCTCATGAACGGCACCTCGATCTGGCATCACACCTTTACGGAATAAACGGAAGAATGGGCCTCCGATGATTTTTTTTCATTTTGTTCACAATAACCCGGGCACCCCGTCGTTTGGTGTAAGTTCGTGCTTCGGCACAAACTCCGGCGGTGTAAGGTTTCCCTCCTCTTTACCTTACATCGCCTTTTAATTTTCAACAGCCGGCCATCCAGCGGGCGGCACAATCTAAAACAGAAACCGGAGACGGCAGCATATGAAATCCAGAGCACTTGTTTCGCTCTTCACAGCGTTTATTTTTATCGGCATGGCCACCACAGGCGTAATGAGCTATATGCAGAAATACAACGACCGGCTCTCCGCATTCCACATCATCTTCAGCCTGTGTTTCATCATCCTGGCCCTCTTTCATATCACGAATAACCGCAAGCCGCTTAAAACCTATCTGACCCGAAAAGGCACGCGTTTCCTGACCCCCGCAATCCTGGGCCTTATTGCGCTCATCGCCCTGGGGATCACCTTTTCCGCCTTCCCCTTCAAACAGATCATCGACTTCGGGAAAACGCTGCGGAAACAGAATGAGCTCCGCAAGAAAGCGGAATATGTCATCACCACCCGATCCGAAACAGCCGGCCGATCCATCACCATCGATTTTAAAGCCGGCTCCGAATACATGACCGAACGGACCAAACCCGATGGCAGCGTGGCGGCCTCCATCCCCCAGATTGCCGTATGGCTGGAAGATGCCGACGGCCGCTACCTGGAAACCCTCTACGTCTCCGGCAAGTCCGCCACCGGCAATTACAGCGGCGGCAAAAACCGGCGCCCGGGCGCCCTGCCGGTCTGGAGCCATGCGCGCGGCGTGAAGTCGGCCGACGGCCTGTTCATGCCGGATCAGGAAACTGCAGTGGTGGATGGACTCTCCGGTGCCACGCCGCTCACCAGTTTTTCGGTGCACTCCCGCTATCCCGATCAGGCGGATCTGAAAATCATGATCGAGGTGAACAAATCCTTCGATGCCAATGACCACTTTAACCGGGAAAACTTTCCGAACGACGCGGTCTATGCCAAAAGCCCGAACGGGCAGCCGTCCCTGGTCTACGCCGCAGACCTCAAACCGGAACCGTCGGTCGTGCTGGCCCGCCTCCTGGGCCATGGCCACATCTCCGGCGCCGACGGCCAAATCAATCCCGACATTTCCAACGTCACCACCGCCCTCCGCATATTCAAAGGCGTCATCATCGAAACCGATTAAGCATTGCCCGTGCAGGTAGGGCGCGACCGCCGGGCGCGCCTAAACCCGCCAAGCAGGCCCCCTCGACCCAGTTAGAAGGGTGAGCCTCCGTGCGAACCCGTGCACCCTCGGCATACCCGCTTTGCGGCGGTTGGCTCGGACAGTGCCT
>JBFJYX010000254.1:0-4804 GCA_041622415.1 Pontiella sp. | reverse complement strand
TAATGAATTTCAATAATCAGGATTTCACGATGGCGGACGGTTCATCATTCTCGTTGCTGGACGGAAATTCGGCCGCGAATTTTGAGCGTAATTTTGAGGTCAGCAATTCGCTGAACATCAACGCCGGCGTGGTTAATGTCGGCTCCAACCTGCTGGTGAATTCGGGCAGCGAAATCACTTCGGCGATTGAGGTGAGCGGTACCGGGATTACCGGCGGGGTGTTCAAGGTGGGATCTGCCTTGATTGAAGATGATGTGACGTGGACGGTGGTGAATACCGATACCAACATGACCCGGGATAATCTGACGGACGGCATTCTGCTGATTTCGGCGGGCACCACGAATCTGGATCACAGCCTGCAGTTTGCGGACCTTACCCTGGAAAACAATCCGGAGTGGCTGCTGGGCATCAACGGCCTGACCAATGTCATGGAGGGCGGTCGCTATAACCTGTATGCCACGTACGGCCAGCTGAGCCTGGAAAAAGTGTTTGAAGATTATGCCGACCTCGAAGCGGCCATGGCGCAGCTCGGGCCGATTGTTATTGCGGATTCGGATCTCTCGGCCTATGTGGCGGCAACCTGGACGGATATCGAGGGTGCGGCTGCGGATATGACCGAAGGTTTTGTCCGCACACCGGAAATGGCCAATGCCCTCATCGGACTGCAGGGCGTCTTTGCGGATCAGTTTAAAGAGCGTACGCGCAGTAACCTGCGGTATAAAAACTTCGGCAGCAGCACAACCTACACGCCGACCGGCGCTGCAGGCCCGTCGGAGTGGTACGACAACACGGTTCAGTGGATGGATGACCATCTGCCGAAGTGGGATGCCAAAGGGGCCGCCCGCAAAGCGGCGGACAGTGCACCGATGCCGAATATCGAAGGTGAGCCTGCCGCTGTAGGCAAGGCCTATAATTCAAGCTCGGCCGGTCGTACCGGCGGGTATGAAGAGTTCCAGGATGAGCTGCGCACCCGCACGCCGGGGGCTGAGCCGATTGAGGTTCCGGAAACCTATCAGCTGTGGGGCCGGGGTTATGGCTCGCATGCCAGCCAGGATGATACTGACGGCCATTCCGGTTATGGAACGACGATTGCCGGCGGTGTGGTTGGTTTCGACAAGCGTTTTGAACAGATGCTGATCGGCCTGGGCGGCGGCTATGCCCGCACGAAGGTGGAAGGCAACGGCGGTAATGACGGTGATGCGGATACGGTCCACATCATGGGTTACTGGGCGCACAACTCGGAATCCTTCTACATGGATGCCATGGTGAACTATGCGTACAACGATGTGAGCACCGAAAGCGTCAGCACCACCGGGTATGAAAGCGACTACGATGCGCATTCCGTGGGCCTGTCCCTGGGCATCGGTTACGGCATTTCCTTCCTGAAGGATAAATGGCTGCTGACACCGGAAGCGTCTTACCTGGGCACGTACTACAGCCGCGGTTCGTATACAGAAACGTCCAGCCTTTCGACGCCGTTCCCGGACAAAAAGTATGATTCCTACGATCAGTGGTCGCACCTGACTTCCGTCGGTGCCACGCTCTCGACGATCGGAGTGATTGAAAGCTTTAAAACCGAGCTGGAATTCCAGCCGGAAATCCGCGTGCACTGGCTGCATGAGTTCAATGCTGATATGGATGCGGACAGCTATCTGATGCAGGGCGGCACCGGCGATCCGATTATGGTTGCGCTGCAGGCTCGGGAAGAGGATCTGATCCGTCTCGGCGCGGGCGTCCGCTTCTCGGAATGGGGCAACGACACCACCGAGTTCGGTTTGGACGTCGATGGCGCCATCGGACAGGATTACCACAACATTATCGTCAGCGGTAAATTCCTGCACAGATTCTAAGCCGTACATACGCGCTGAATCAAAAAAGGCCTTTCTTCGGAAGGGCCTTTTTTTATGTTCCGCTTCCGAGGGCTGACCCGCACGTTGCATGAGGATAGAGGAAACACAAGGTCCGGAACGAAGAGTAGTTGTGCCTCTTTGTGGCCATTCATCGATCGCGTGGGGTTTTTAATATTCAAACGGCAGCATTATGGCAGACAGAAAAATAACGACAGAAATATTTGGCCGATTCCGCAAATCGATGGTTTGACATCACAGCGATTTGCTGACGATCCGATCGGCGGAGCCCACTTTTTGGAGGGTCACCGTCCTCGGTGACCGAAGCGCCCATGCTGCTCTTCTTCGCCACGTCGATTCCCGGTGTCTGCGGACGATGAGAACATCGCCCCTCCATCGGGAGGGTGAAGCGTCGGCGATGGGGTTAGTCGACGGGGAGCCGGGCTTCAAGGGGCCGGTGGGCTTTCCAGATGCTGGAAATGCGCGAGGCGTGGGATATTTCAAGATTGATATGGCCGAGTCCGTCGAGCCGCAGCTGGGAGGAGACCGTGCGTATGGCGGTTTCGGGCGTATTGCAGTCGGAGCTGAGATGGGCGAGGTAGACGTGTTCCAGTGCGTCGGTTGCACTTTCCGCGATAAGCCGCGCGGCATCGATGTTGGAGAGGTGACCCTGCCGGCTGCGGATGCGTTGTTTGAGCGGCCAGGGGCGGGGCGCCTCGCGGAGCAGGTCTTCGTCGTGGTTGGCTTCCAGAACGATGGCGCGGCATCCCCGCAGTTTTTCGCGCACCAGCGCTGTAGGCATGCCCAGGTCGGTTACAGAGCCCACAGAGACGCCGTTTGCGGTGAGGCGGAAGCCGACGGGTTCGTAGGCATCGTGCGGTACGGAAAAGGGTTCGACGGTGATATCGCCGATTGTGAAGGGTGAGCCGGTCTGGAAGACCTTGACTGCAATCTCTTCGGATTTCGGCTGTCGCCGAATGCCGTTCAGGGTGCCGGAATTGGAGAATACGGGTATGCCGTGGCGTTTCTGGAGTACGCGAATGCCGCCAATATGGTCTCCGTGTTCGTGCGACACGCAGATGCCGTTGATGCTCTCGGGAACGACGCCGATCTGATCCAGCCGAATGGCGATCTGTTTTGCGCTCAGCCCGGCATCAATCAGAATACGGGTGTTTTCCGAGGCCACGTATATACAGTTGCCAGAGCTTCCGCTGGCCAGAACACATACTTCCAAACTCATAAAAATGCTGCTCCAAAAGATTGCCGGTGATGATAGACCAGAGCGTCCGGTTGGCAAAATGATTTAGGGTTTTTTTCCGGATTCGGGTATTGGCCTGCGCAAAAAACTTTCATATTTTCACTTAACATGGCTTGAGATATGCATGCGAACCGGTACATTCAGGCACATGGCACACCCCGGTTTAGTCTTAAGTCAGGAAATGAAGATGCAGCAGGTGCTTGCACCGCATCTTTTCCAGTCATTGGAAATCCTGCAAATGCCCCTGCTGGATCTGCAGCAGATGATCAAACAGGAGCTCTCCGAAAATCCCACGCTGGAAGCGACGGCCGAACAGGCGGATGCCCAGATTGAGATCGAGCAGGGCACCAAGGATGTCGATAACGAGCAGTTCGACAACGAGTTCGAAAAGCTGGCGGCACTGGGCGAGGAGTTTGATAACTACCAGGACCGCGGCCCGGTTTCGGGCGGTGCGGAGGCCGAGGAAAAATATCAGTACATGATGGATTCGCTCTCTGAATCCTCTTCGCTGCACGACAAGCTCCTGGAGCAGCTCTCCCTTTCCAGCCTCAATGAATATGAGCGGAAGATTGCGGAAATCGTGATCGGCAACATCGATGATGACGGGTACCTGCAGCTGGATGTCGAAGATCTGCTGGCCCTGCCCAATTTCCCTGAAGAAACGCTGACTAAAATTCTCGAGACGATCTACGACTTCGATCCGGCCGGCGTCGGGGCCCGGGACCTGCGGGAGTGCCTGCTGCTTCAGCTGAAGCGTCAGGGGCGTGAAAATACGCAGGAATACCAGATGATCGATAAGCATCTGGATCTCGTGGGGCGCCATAAATACGAAGATATCGCGCGCGCCATGGGGCTGACGGTGGATCGCGTCAAAGAGCTGGCCAAAATGATCGGCAAGCTGGATCCGAAACCCGGCCGCAATTTTTCCGAAGAGCGTATTGAGTACGTCACGCCGGAAATTATTGTTGAGAAAAAAGACGGCGAGTATGTGATTACACAGAACAAGAAGCCGTACCCGAATCTGTTTATCAGTCAGAAATACCTGTCGATGCTCAAGGATCCCAACACCTCCAAAGAGGTGAAGAGTTATATCCGCGAGAAGATTGCCAAGTCCAAACAGTTTATTCAGAGCATTGACCAGCGCATGGATACGATCTACCGCATTGCGGTGGAAATTGTCCGTATTCAGCGGGACTACTTTGACCACGGTGTTTCGCGGTTGAAGCCCTTGAATATGAAAACGGTGGCCGAACTGCTGGAAGTGCATGAAACGACCATCAGCCGGGCAACCGCGGGCAAATACATGCAGACGCCGCGCGGCCTGTTGAGCATGAAATATTTCTTCAAACCGGGCGTCATGACCGCCAGCGGCGAAGCGATCTCCAACGAAAGCGTCAAAGCGGCGCTGGCGGATATTGTGGCGGCCGAAGATAAGAAAAAACCCTATTCGGATGCCAAACTCGTGAAACTGCTCGAGGAGCAGGGGATCAAAATTGCGCGCCGCACCGTGGCGAAATACCGCGATCAGCTCCGCATCCTGCCTTCGCACCTGCGCAAGGTGCATTGAGTATTGCGTATTGCGTATTGCGTATTGCGTATTGCGTATTGCGTATTGCGTAATTTTTTTCGGGTTGGGGCTTGGGTGCAATGCTTGCGTGCCGGAAAATTCCTAACGCCTAACGCCTAACGCCTAACGCCT
>JBFJYX010000253.1:0-4810 GCA_041622415.1 Pontiella sp. | reverse complement strand
GTCCCTACCTCTTGCATTGGGTAGGGCGGTTTCGACGAAACCGCCGAGGGTGAAAGGTATGCCGGACCGGAATGCCTGCTCCGGTGCCTGCGGACGGATTATCAATCCGTCCCTACCGCAAAGGGTAGGGCGGTTTCGATGAAACCGCCGAGGCGTGAAAAGCAGGTTTCCCGAGGGTGAAAGCAGGCCTGCGCAGAATGCCTGCTCTGGTGCTTGCGGACGGATTATCAATCCGTCCCTACCTGTTGAACTGAACGGTCCATCCGTCCCTACCTGTTGAGCTGAATGGTCCATCCGTCCCTACCTGTTGCGGCGGGTAGGGGGACTTTTCAACCTAAACATTCGGCGGGGCGGGTGAGGGTCAGGTGGAGGGTGTTGGTGAAGCGGGTCTGGAAGCCGGCTTCGCAGTAGCCCAGATAGTAGATCCATTTGCGCTGGAAGGTTGAATCAAAGCCGAGCTTGAGCAGGTCTTCGTGCCGGTCCTCAAAAGCATAGCGCCAGCGGCGCAGCGTCTCGGCATAGTCGATACCGATGTTGGAAAGGTGCTCGACGGTAAAGTTTGAGTGCCGGGTCATTGCTTTGCAGAGTTCGGTCAGCGAGGGCAGCATGCCGCCGGGGAAGATATGCTTCTGGATCCAGTCGGGGTTGGCGCGGTAGACATCGTAGCGCTGGTCCGGAATGGTGATGACCTGCAGCACCATCCGGCCATCAGGTTTGAGCAGGCGGTCGCAGGTTTCGAAAAAGGTGCCGTAAAAGGCGTGGCCCACGGCTTCGAGCATCTCAATGGACACGATGCGGTCGAACCGGCCGTCGAGTTCGCGGTAATCCTGCAACAGAATCTCCACCTGTCCCTCAAGACCTTCGGCTTTGACCCGTTCCGATGCATAATGAAACTGCTCTTCGGAAATCGTGATACCGGTAACCCGGCATCCGGTCTGCCGGGCCGCCTCCACGGCGAAGCCGCCCCAGCCGCAACCGATTTCCAGCACATGCTGATCGGGCCGGATGTCAGCCAGCCGGATCAGCTGTTGGATTTTATTGTGCTGCGCGGTCGCCAGTGAATCCTCGGGGTTTTCGAACACGGCGCAGGAATACATCATGGTTTCGGGATCCAGGAAGAGGCGGTAGAAATCGTTACCGAGGTCATAGTGGGCATGAATATTCCGCCGGCTGCCCTCTTTGGTATTCCTGTTCTTTGCGTGCTGCACCACGTGGGCCACGCGCTTGGCGAGGGCGGAGGTGAGGCCGCTTTTTTTGAGCGCTTCGATGTTGTGAATAAAGAGTTCGAGTACGCCCGGCAGGTCATCGCTGTCCCAGTCGCTATCGGTCCAGGCTTCGCCGAGGCCGATGTTGCCGCCGAGGACGACCCGGCTGAAAAAGCGGTAGTGGTTGACCACGATCCATTTTGCCGGCGTTTCATCGCCATAGTGTTTTTCTGATCCGTCCGGCAGCTGAATCGTCAGGTGGCCGTGTTCGATGTTCTGCAAATGCGCATCCAACAGGTTCAGGCATTTGAGATCAAAGGCCGACGGTTTCTCTGTCTGATGTGTAAGCGGCATGGCTTCTCCCTTCATCCGGAGTGAACCGCCCGGGTTCCTCCGCGAATGGTGTTCGGGCTCGACGGCTCCGGCTTACGGAAAACCGGAAGTTTCTTTTTGAAATGCAGCAGCGCCGCCTGCCGGAGGATGCGCGGCATCGTCAGCGCGGCGGTGAACGGATGGGTGAGCACGGTCTTCCAGAGGTTGGAAGAATTCAGTTCGCGGCCTTCGCCCGACATGGCGGCATCCATGATGGTTTCGCCGTCGCGGATGAGCGAAATGCGGATATCCAGGGTATCGCCCGGTTCGGAAAAGCGGAAGGTGTAGTGCCCGTCGAGATTGTTGAAGGGGGAGACGTGAAACTGTTTATCGTTTTCGCCATGGACCGGATAGGTGCCGTCCGCTTTCATGATGTAGAGGTGGCGCTCGTGAAACGTGTTGTTGACTTCGGCCACCATGCAGACCGGCCGGTCTGCGGCATCGAGGCAGTAGTAAAAGCTGACGGGGTTGAAGACCTTCGCCATAAACCGGGCAACGGTCACCAGCACGATGCGATGCACCGGGGCGGTATCGATATACGCCGACAGTCTTTCGCGGAACCCGCCCGAACCCGCCAGGTAATCCTTATCCTGCAGGTTGACGGGTTTCCAATGGTTGTATCCGAAGCCCCTGACCTTGCGGTCGAGCTCCGGCAGCTCATCCAGATCGATCGCATAAAAATAGAACGGAAAGCTGAACCGGTGCTCCACGGGCGACCGGCGGGCATGCATCATTTTTCCGCTGTAGATCCGGCTGTTCATAATTCCATTCCCATCGCGTTGGCGACTTTGACCGATGAGCGCACGGCATCTTCGTGGAACCCGTTGCCCATATAACTTCCGGCAAACCACGTGTTCCGCATTCCGTTGATCTGCTTCAGTTTATTCCGGCTCATCAGCGCTTCGGGGGTATACATCGGATGATCGTAGTCGATGGCCCGGATGATGCCGTCCGGTTCTTTCGGCAGGTTCAGCGAAACGAAATACTGCTGCTGCGTTTCCAGCCCCTGGAGGCGGTTCATGTGATAGGTCAGGCAGGTGCGGCGGCCTTCCAACCGTTGGAAATTCCAGGAGCTCCAGACCTTGCGCAGCGGCGGCATCACGGATTCATCGGTGTGGAGCAGGGTGCGGCTGCGGGTGTATGTCCAGCAGCCGAGCAGCGCCTGCTCTTCGTCGGAGGGATCGCGCAGCAGCTTCAGGGCCTGGTCGGCATGGGTGGCGATGACCACTTCGTCAAACGACTCGGCTTCAATCCCGCCGAAGAAAATCTCCACGCCGTGGTCGCGCCGAATACCGGAAATTTCGACGCCGGTTCGGATCTCCACCTGCGTCCACTGCTGTTTCATCTTTTCGATGTAGGCGCTGCTTCCGCCTTCCACGGTGCGCCATTGCGGGCGGTCGTTGATCGTCAGCAGACCATGGTTATGAAAAAACTGAAGAAAGCTCTGCGCGGGAAACTGGAGCATTTCTTCGCACGGCGTCGACCATATGGCGGAGCCCATGGGAATGATGTGGTGATCAATAAATTCAGCGCCGAATTTATTCCGGGCCAGGTAGTCGCCGAACGATTCATGGGCGAGGGCGTCGTTGGTGCGGTCGGCCTGCGCGGTTTTGAAAAAACGCAGCGTCTCCCGGATCATCCGGTGAAAAGCCGGGGACAGAATATTTTTGCGCTGGGCGAACAGTCCGTCTATGCCGGAGCCGCAATACTGCAGGCCCGAGGGCACATCGTGATAGCCGAACGACATATCGCTGTCGCGCAGCCCGACGTCCAGCTGGTCGAGCAGTTTGGTGAAGAGGGGATAGTTACGATGGTTCATTACAATGAACCCGGTATCCACCGGCGTGCCCGCATCGGGTCCGTCGGGAAGGGTGACTGTATGCGTGTGCCCGCCGAGCCGTTCGCTCTTCTCCAGCAGGGTGACGTGGTGTTTGCGTTGCAGTATGTGCGCCGCGGTCAGGCCGGCCACACCCGATCCGACGACGGCAATTCGTTTGACCCCGTTAGTCATGATTCAACCCCTGTTCAGCATAGCCTCTTTCATGGTCCGACTGCTGGGCCGCTCTCCCAGCCATATGGAGAAGTAGGCATTTGCAAAATCATCGCCCGGAATCGTAATGACCGGCCGGTTGTCGAAGGCATAGATCAGGCCGGTTCCGGGCTTGTGCAGAATGGAGGCAACGGAACCCTTCTGTCCATTCCGAAAAGCGTCATGCAGCCGGTTGATTTTCGGAAGCAGGCCTTCGTACTGTTCTGCCGTCAGGTTGTCGCGCAGCGTTTTCTCTGCCGTGCGCACCATGTATTTTTTCGGCGTGTCGTGGAAGTAGTGGATATCGATGCGCTTCGGAACATTGCCCAGGATATTCTCCGTATGTTCCGGATCCGCCACGTAGAGCGCGCCGACATAGATCTTGAAAAAGAAACCTTTGCGCAGAAGCCCGGCACCGCTGAGCTCCAGCCCGTCCTGCGACGGCGGCAGTGTGATTCCGCCGACGGTTGTGGCCGGGGCAGTGCCGCAGAGCAGGGCGATCAGTGCTGAAATGGCGGTCCGGTATTTCATTTGACGTTTGCGGACTGGTCGACGATTAAAAGTTTGTCCCGCGCATATCCCATCTGTTCCGCCTTGAGAATCAGGGAGTCGAGTTCATCCTTCGGCAGATTGGAATCGCGCGAGAGAATCCACAGATAGTTATAGTTCGGGCCGGCCACAATAGCCCGGGTATAGGCGTCGTTCAGGTAGACGATTTTATAGGTCGCATAGAACGGCCCGAAGAAACTGACCTTCAGCCAGCCGACCTGCGGATCGCCTTTAAATTTGGCCACGCCTTCAACCTGCTTCCAGTCCGCCTTGGCATCCACAAAGCCTCTGTTGAGCACGGTGACCGTGCCGTCATCATTCAGGGTATACGCGGCCGACACGCTGCTCATGCCTTTTTCAAAACGATGCGGATAGCGGGCCGCTTCGTACCAAACGCCCATGTATCGCTCGACGTTGAAGTCCGTTACGGCCGTCAGATTGCGGGTTGAGGAGCAACCGGCCAGAACCAACAGGGTGAAACTGACGATGAAGATTCTCACGCGTCGCTCAGATCCGCCTCGATGGCGGCGGTCAGTTTTTCATCCATCGGTTTTACCCGGCTGCCGAACCGTCCGATCACTTCGCCGTCGGACGAGATCAGGAACTTGTTGAAGTTCCATGAAATCTTGCCGCTGAACTCGGGATTCGATTCTTT
>JBFJYX010000252.1:0-4867 GCA_041622415.1 Pontiella sp. | reverse complement strand
GCTTTCTGGAAGCTGGGAATTGCGATGGCGGCGAGTACGCCGACGTAGGAGCTGGCGGCGAGCTCCAGCGGTTTGGCACCGCCGTAGTTTACGTATGATTCGGAATAAAATCCGGTCGGTGTTTTCCGCGCGTAGCCGCCCGCATAGAGGCTGCTCCAGGAGCCGGCCATCATGTTCAGCATGGATTCAAATTCCGGATCGTTCGTGCCGTTCATCGCATTGCTCAGCACATCGAAGTAGGTTTTCATGAAGCGAGGCGAGACAAACTCAATGGCGCTGACTTCGTCGGGGATATTTTTCAGCAGCTGTTTGTAGAGGGGTGTCGCGACGAGTCCGGATTGGTTTTCCGCGCAATCGAGGGCTTCTTTCACGACGTCGAGGGTGGAACCGATGAGCAGATAGTCGTCGGTCATCACGAGGGTGGGGGAAAGGGCGACGGGGGAGGGAACGGGCAGGTTCACGGTGTAGAGTTCGTGCCGGCCGTGCATGGATTTTACGGGCGGCAGCCCCGCCAGTGTGAGTTTCTGCAGGATCAGGTTTCCAGGCATTGGATCGTTGATGCCCAGGCCGATCAGCAGGCTGGGTTCCGGCACGGTGAGCGTGCTTCCCGCGCGCTGCGGAAAGGTGACGGTTTTGGCTTCTGAAAGCTGAAGCGAAATCAGGATATCGTTTTCGATCGATTCCGTGATGGCGCTGATATTGGTGCCGATCAGCAGCTGGGCCATCATGATCTGCTGATTGAAGGACGCGGCGCTTTCCGGCCCGCCGAATTCGCGGACGGCTTCGTTTACGATCTTCCAGGTTTCATCCAGGCTGGTGCTGGAGTTGGCGGTGTAGACGGCATCGGCCGGCACAAATTCAATGCCCTTCATTTCGTCGGGAGCGGAACCGATCAGGCGCCAGATCGGCTTTCCGGCATCCGCTTCGGCGTGCCGGCTGATGGAGACGACGCGGCTTAAACCCTCTTCGGCCGGGGCCATGCTCATGGCATAGGCTTCGAGCGAGAGCAGGCCGCTCCACTGGATCGCGGTTTTCACGGTTTCGATCCCGTCGCCCATGGCGCGGATGTTTTCCGGGGAGGCGTCGCCCATGGATTGCATGACCATGGCGCCCGTTTTATCGATGTATTCGAGCACGCGCGTTTCGAGCGTATCGGTGTTCAGGAAGAGCACCATGTCGCCATCGAGATCGAGCTTTTCGAGTGCCGGGTGCATCGCTTGACCGGCCCGTCCGTGGGCGGGAAAAAATCCGGCAAGCAGTGTGGAGAGTAGAAATGCGGCGATGCGGTTGTGCTTCATGGGGCCCCCTGTTGTCAGTATTCCGAGTCTTAAAAGAAGTTTAAATAAACCGCAATCGGCGGACGGAATCGATTCAATTTTTTCCAATTATTGGAATCGTTTGGCCTGCGCTGCTCCGGTATAGCTGTCCGGATGTTGGACGTTGTTTACAAGGATGAGGCGCTGCTGGCGGTGAATAAGCCGACGGGGCTGCTGAGTGTGCCGGGGCGGGGGCCGGATAAGCAGGACTGCTGCCTGCGCCGCGTGCAGGATGCGTTTCCGGAGGCGCTGATGGTGCATCGGCTGGATATGGATACGTCGGGCCTGCTTCTTTTTGCGCGGAGGCCGGAGGTGCAGCGTCATCTTTCGCTGCAGTTTGAGCAGCGCCGCATGGCCAAGGTGTATGAGGCGCTGGTGGAAGGGGTGATCGCACAGGATGAGGGGCTGGTCGATTATCCGATGCGCAAGGATATGGAGCAGCGCCTGCCGCCGAAGCATATTGTGGATTGCGTGCGCGGCAAAAAGGCGGTTACCACCTGGGAGGTGCTGGCGCGCTATGAGGATTCAACGCGCGTGGCGCTTTTTCCGGAGACGGGGCGGTCGCATCAGCTGCGGGTGCATATGAGTGCGATCGGTTTTCCAATCGTTGGAGACAACATTTACGGCACGGCGGGTGCGCGCCTGATGCTCCATGCGCGGCAGCTGAACCTGACCCACCCGGTGTCCGGGGAACCGGTTCAGCTGGAGTGCGCGGTGCCGTTTTAGTTTCCGGCGGCCGGAGCGCCCATTCCGCCCTGCGCGGCCATGCCGGCCATCAGGATGGTCTGGATTTTGGTCTGGAAGTCCGGCTGGTATTTCATGGCAATGTTCTGCCCGATGTTGGCGCCTTTCTGGGTCAGCATCGGCATGACTTCGAGGGTTTTTTTGCCGATGGGGGTGGCGTAGAAGTCGAGCAGTTCGTTCATTTCAGCTTCGGTGTAGGCTTCCTGGTAGAGCTTGACCATTTCGTTCTGCAGGTCGGGATCGGCCACGACTTTCTGCACAAATTCACCGGAGGCCGCCAGAATCTGTTCGATCTGTTCCTGACCGATGCCCATCTGCCTGAACTGGGCGACCTGCTGGCCGAAGGCGGAATTGAAGCTTTCGACAAACATTTCTTTCGGGGCAACGAGCGCGAGCAGCTTTTCGGCGGTCGCTTTATGACTTTCGACGTCGGCGGATACGGTCCCGACGCAGGTGGCGACCATCAGCAGTGCGATAAATTTTTTCATCTGATTCCTTCTTCTGTGTATGCCGCGCGCCCCATTGCGCGCAGTGTTTCCCACCGTAGAATGCCGCCTGTGCTTGCGCAAGGTATTTAGTCCACAAGCCGTTTCGGCTTGATTGTCGGGGCGGGTTCTGAAAAATCGGCGGATATGAACGATTTACTCTATAAAGGTCATTTCAAGGGGCTGGACATTGCCTTTACGTATACGGTTGCCACGGCGGCGGTGAATGAAAGCGTGGTGCGGCACGATTGCGATCCGGCGGCGGCGCATGTGCTGGGGCGGGCCACCGCGGCGGGGCTGCTGGCGGCGGCGCTGCTGCCGGAACAGCGCCGGCTGAACGCCTGCTGGAAATATGAGGGCGGTCTGAAAACCGTGGTGGTCGATGCCGGAAACGACGGCACCGTGCGGTCGCTGATTTCCCCGAACCACCTGCAGGATTTAGAGGATGCGCATGAAGGCCTCTATGGCGAAAAGGGCCAGCTGCAGGTGATCACAACCGAGAACGGCCGCATCGTCAACTCGGGCACCACGCCGATTCCGCTGCACGATGCGGTGAATGACCTGGCGTACCATTTTTCGATTTCCGATCAGGTGGAAACCGGCATGAGCGTGATGATCGGGTTCGAGCCCGACCCCGAAAAGCCGGTCGCGCTCTGCCAGGGCTGGATGATCCAGGCCCTGCCGAATACCGACCTCGAGCGCTTTGAGCGGATTCGGTATCATATGGGGGATTTCGGGTTCCGCGACCTGCTGGGCCACGAGAGCGCGGCGGACAGCTATTTTGAGCAGATCGCCAAAGTGCTGGTGGGCCAAGAGCCGGATTATAAGGGCGTGCATATGGAAGCGTGTCCGCCGCCGAAATTCAAATGCACCTGCAGCCGCGAAAAAATGTATGCCGTGCTGCGGTCGATTCCGATTCCGGACCGGATGACGATGGTTAAGCGCAAAGAGCCGGTTGGCATCAACTGCCAGTTCTGCAGCAAGCACTATAAGATGACGATCAACGAGTGCATCGTGGCCTGGAATCAGAAGCCGGCACAATAAATTCATTACCACGGAGTCACAGAGCCACGGAGGCAAAGAATCCTTGAATCTCTGTGCTTCCGTGTCTCTGTGGTGAAAAAATGAATCTACCTGAACTGATCCAAGGCACACTGATTAAGCGCTACAAGCGGTTCCTGGCCGATGTGGAGCTGGAGGACGGCACGGTGCTGACCGCCCATTGTCCGAACACCGGAAGAATGACGACCTGCGCCGAGCCGGGCTTTCGCGTGGCCCTGTCGGACTCCGGAAACCCGAAGCGTAAATACCGCCATACCTGGGAGCTGGCGCATAACGGCAGCTGCTGGATCTGCGTCAACACCGGACGGGCCAATGAGATGGCGTTTGAGGCGGTTTCCAACGGCTGGATTCCGGAGCTGGCCGGCTATGATGAGGTGCTGCGCGAGCAGAAATTCGGTAACAGCCGCTTTGACCTGCTGCTGAAATCGGGCGATGCCCGCTGCTATGTGGAGGTCAAAAATGTGACGCTGCTGGCGGATGACGGCCAATATGCGTTTCCGGATGCCGTGACGGAGCGCGGCCGCAAACACCTGAACGAGCTGGTGGAGGTGGTCAAGGCCGGGCACCGCGCCGCCATGCTTTTTGTCATTCCCCGCTCCGACGGCCACGGGTTCCGCGCGGCGCATGAGATTGACCCGGACTATGCCGCGGCGCTGGATTTTGCCGCCGCACACGGCGTGGAAATCCTCGCCCGGCAGGCCGACGTTTCGCCGGAAGCGCTCCGTCTGCACCGAGAAGTTCTGCCGGTTGTGCACTGATCCGCCCGGCCTTATTGCTCGTTTTTTGATTCTTTGTTGGCATGCCTTTTTCTGTTAAACCGGCCTTGCGTGCTTGTGCGCTCAACCGGATGAAAACGAGGAACGTTAATGAAAAAATGGATATGGGCGGTCTGGGGGCTTGCGGCGGCGCAGGCCATGGGTGCCGCGATGACGCAGGAGGAGGCGCTGGAGCGGGCGCTGGACTGGATGGACGGAAATCCGGTGATGTCGCAGGCCGGCCGGGACGTTGAAACGGTGACCGTTTTTCCAGACACTGGAAGTTATTCCGTCTATGTGGTGCAGCTGGAGCCGAAGGGTTTCCTGATTTTGAACTCGGATGACCGTCTGCCGCTTACGGTGTCGTTCAGTGCCGATTCGGTGGTGAATCTGGAGGATGATCCGCAGAATGCGATGCGCAGCATGCTGCTGGGCTATTGCGAAGAGCAGGCGGAGGCCCTGGCAAACTGGAGTGCGGCACCGATGGCGGGCTGGTTGGCCGCGC
>JBFJYX010000251.1:0-4887 GCA_041622415.1 Pontiella sp. | reverse complement strand
CAGCGGGTCGCCGAAGGATTCCACGAGCGAATCGACGCCCTTATAAAAAATTTCCACGAAGGAGACGTAGAGCATGACGCCGGCGGAGAAGCCGGTGGCGATGGACAGAAAGCGGAAATTGGTTCGCTGGGCGAGGAACGCGATGGCGCTTCCGATGCCGGTGGCCATGCCGGCGAAAACCGTTAAACCGAGTGCAAACCAGACACCGTTCATTGTGGGTTCTGCTCCTTCAGCCGTTCGGAGAGCGGCGTGAAGCGGGCCATGAGCCTGCGCTGTTCATCGGTCATGTTGGTTTGCATATACTGCCGTATATAGTTGCGCGCACTCTCCGCGTCGATGCCCATGAAATCGCGGACAATGCAGCCGGTCATCACGCCGGTCCGGCCGACGCCGGCATTACAGTGTACGGCCACGTTGGCTCCGGCCCGGAGGTAGCCGACGATTTTGTCGACCACTTTTGAAAATGCATGCAGCTCGGGGCTGGTGTAATCGGCAATGGGAAAACGGATCGGCTCGATGCCGTTGTCTTTATAAATTTTGATGACATCCTTCTTGGCCTTGCGGACCAGCTCCACATCGGTCACCAGCATCACAGCAAACTGAATTTTGCGGTGTTTATAGATTTTCAGCAGGGCGTTGCCCGGATCGTATGGACCGAACGGCATGGGGCTGACATAAAGACGCCCCTTCGCGTCGAGCGGAATCTCGACACAGGTTTCTTCTTTTTTACCGAACAGGAACATCCTTTTCTCCAATTAGAGCTGGGCGAACCCTATAGTGATCGACCGAAAAAATGAAACGGTAATTGCAGATATTCGTCAGTCGCATTTCCAATATTTGGAAATTGCATGCCCCGCGCGGCGCGTACAGACTGCCGACTATGGATATTGAACTGCTGATTAAAAACTCATCTTTTTTCAAAGGGCTGAACGGGGATCACCGCGCCGAGCTCGCAAGCATCTGTTCGCTGAAAAACATCAAAAAGCGGGAATACCTCTTTCACGAAGGGGAGACCGGCAAGAGCATGTTTTTGCTGATCGACGGCAATGTCCAGCTGCATAAAAACACGGAAGACGGCCGGGAGGTGGTCATTCGTATCGTAAAACCCGGCGAAATTTTTGCGGAGGTGGTGCTGTTTGAGCGGGACCGTTTTCCGGTATCCGCCCGGGCGGTGACGCCCGTCGAGGTGCTGGTGTTTCCCAAGGACGGCATTCACCGGCTGCTGGCTCAGGAGGGCTTCCGCAGCGATTTTATTGCGCAGCTCATGATGAAGCAGCGCTACCTGACCGAACGGATTCAGGAGCTGACCACGAAAGACGTGGAATACCGCTTTTTTACTTTCCTGCGCGATCAGTACGGCGAAAAGGAGCTCATCCATACGCCGCTTTCGAAAAAGGATATTGCCGCGGGCATCGGCACGACGCCCGAAAGCCTCTCCCGCCTGATCCAGCGCCTGACGGAAGACGAGATCATCGTGTGGAAGGGAAAGGAAATCAAAATCCTTTCCAATCCCTGGAAGTGGCTGGAATGATTCCCGAATCCTGAATCGGGCATGCCGCGGGAAACTTTGAGTTTCGATGTTCCCCGTTCAGCATGCGTCGGATCGGGTTATTTTTCGGAACGGATCATGGTGAGCAGCATTTTAAAGGGCTGCTCGGCGGCCTGCACATCGTGGGGAATGTTGGCCGGCATAATGATCATTTCGCCTTCCTTCACGGTTTTCAAATCGCCGTCGATGATGAAGGCGCCTTCGCCTTCCACCACCTGCACCACCGCATCAAACGGCGAGGTGTGTTCGCTGAGGCCCTGCCCCTTGTCGAAAGAGAAGAGGGTGATGTTGCCCGATTCTTTTTTCAGCAGCATTTTACTGATCACAGCGCCGTCCGCGTAGGTGATTTCTTTTTTAAGATCGAGGGCCCGGCCTTTGAATTCGTCACTCATAGTTTTGTCCAGTTGAAGGGTTGAAGGGTTACAGGGTTGGAGGGTTACAGGGTTGAAGAGTTACAGGGTTGAAGGGTTACAGGGTTGAAGAGTCTCTGTCACCCTTCAACCCTGAAACTTTTAAACTTCTAGAGCTGTTTGGTTCCGCGCAGTTCGCCGTCGAGACCGATGGTGACTTCTTCGACCACGAGGTCGGAACGTCCGCTCTGGGCGTGCGCCTGCTGGGTCATCATGCTCAGCCCGCCGCAGCAGGGGACTTCCATGCGCACCACGATCACTTTCGGGATATTGTTCTGGGCCATAATCTGCGACAGCTTTTCAACATACCCTTCGGTTTTGTCGAGTTTCGGGCAGGCCACGACTAGCGAGCGGCCGCGGACATAGCGCCAATGCACATCCGGCGATGCAACCGGCGAGCAGGTGCTCAGCACGACCAGCTCCTTACCGTCAAAAAACGGGGCGGTCGGCGGAACGAGGTGCAGCTGGATCGGCCACTGTTCCAGATCGGACTTAATCACCTGGCCACTGATTTCTCCGGTAGTCGTCGCGGCTTTCGCCTTGGCCTCTTCCGCTTTTTTCATACGAACCTGCATTCCGGGGCATCCACTCATTTTCGGTTTCTCCTGTTCAGATTTTTCTTTTGCTTCGTGTTCCGCGTTGGCTTCATCAAATTTTTTCAGGGCCTCGTCGCCCATTTTGGCCACGTGTTCGCGGGTGGCCTCAATATCGTACGCCGCGGCTTCGCGCTCCACGATCTGCAGCGCACCCGTCGGGCAGGTGCCCACACAGTCGCCGAAGCCGTCGCAGAAATCTTCCTTCACCATTTTGGCTTTACCGTTCACGAGCTGCAGCGCGCCTTCCGCACAGCCGACGATGCAGTCGCCGCATCCGTTGCAAAGGTCTTCATCAATTTCGATAATTTTACGTTTCATGGCTCATTCCTCGTTTCAAATTGTGCGCACAGCCTGCCTGAAATCATAAAAGCGTTCCTTGATAAACATCAAGAAACGCTTTTTTTCTGAATTTCCAATGATTGGATGATTCGGGATCCCGGCGCACCGCTCCTACGCTTTATGCGCAACAAACGGCTTTTTGCGGTTGGGGTGGGTGGTGCGGCAGATTTCGCAGACGGTGCCGTCGCAGCCGCGGGCGGTACAGAATTCGCGGCCGTAGGTGATGATCTGCAGGTGCAGCTTTTCCCAGTCCTCGGCCGGCCAGAGCTTTTTACAGTCCTTTTCGGTCTGTTCGACATTTTTGCCTTTGGTCAGGCCCCAGCGCTGGGCGAGGCGGTGGATGTGTGTATCGACGGGAAAGGCCGGAATCTTGAATGCATGGATCATCACGACGCTGGCGGTTTTATGTCCAACCCCCGGAAGTTCTTCGAGCTGCTCAAACGTGCGCGGCACTTCGCCGTCATATTTTTCGACGAGCATTTCGGACAGCCGCTTGATGTTCTTCGCCTTGCTGTTGGCCAGCCCGCACGTTTTGATGGTTTCGAGTATTTGCTCCACGGAAAGCTTCGCCATGTCGTGCGGGTTGTCGGCCAGAGCAAAAAGGCCCGGCGTCACCATATTCACCCGCGCATCGGTGCACTGCGCCGACAGCAGCACGGCGATCAGCAGGGTGTAGGCATCGGTATGGTCGAGCGGGATCGGAATCGACGGATAGAGTTCGTCGAGTTTCCTGGCCACATATTCAGCGCGTTCTTTTCGTGTTTTCATGCAGGACTTTTTAGCTTACGTGGTCGCGGGGAGCCATTCATAACCGTGCATTAAAATCCGGCATCCGTTTTCTAATAGATAAACGGGATGAACTTTCTGGTGCGGGCGGCATAGGCTCGAAACTCCTCGCCGTAGCGGTCGTCCAGGTAGGCATCCAGCGCCGGGATGTGGAAAAAGATAAAGGACGCCGCCATCATGAGCGGGAGCGCCAGCGTCCAGTGGTTGACGGTGAGCAGGGACCAGCCGGTAAACAGGACGGTGTCGCCGAAATAGTTGATGTGCATCGAATACCGGAACAGTCCGCCGGTATAGCAGTGTCCCCGGTTGGCCGGATCTTTTTTCCAGAGCTTGCGCTGGATTTCGGAGCCGCTGTTCAAGCCGGAACCGATGAGCACCAGCACCACCGCAACAACATCAAACGGGCGGAAGGGGACCGGTTCCGTTCCGAACGCTCCGCCGCCGATCAGCATCAGACCGATTTCAAACAACGCCATAAACAGCAGCAGGCCGAACACTTCGCCGTATTCAACCTTGCGGGCCAGGAGATAAAACAGCGTGATTCCGTGGCGGATCCCGTAGAGCAGGGCGCAGGCGAAAAGAATGCACGCCCGGTTTGGATCGGTCCATTGAAGATCACGATGGACAAGATGGCCCAGCTGCGACAGGCCGTCGGAAAACAGAAGCCAGCCGCAGATAAGGATGATGAGCAGGTGGCCGCCCAGGAAGACGGATTTTCCGGTCAGCGAACGGCCGTGTGACCGATCCACACCGCCCCGGGTTTGCTTTGTATCCGCTGCGCCCATTTTTGCGCTCCGCTATTTGACGCCCACCACGTAGGCGACCCAGCCCTGTACGTTTTCGTAGGTTTTGCGCAGGCGGTAGATTTCGTCCGACTCGCCGTTGTCGTCGAAGTCGTGGAGGTAGACTTCAGCCGCGGAGAAGCCCGCTTCGAGCAGCAGCTCCTGCAGTTCCATGAGGGTCCACAGCCGCCATTCATAGGTGAAGGCCTTTTCAATTTTTCCGTAGCCGGGGACATCGAATTGGATATGGCAGGTGGTGTCGTGGTTGATCGGATTATAATAGGCCTGGTCCCAGAGATAATCGAAGTCCGGAATTTCCAGGCCGTCGGGCGTCGTAAGGCCGGGGATTTCGCGGACGTCGTCCTGTTTTTCCATGACGGCTTCGGTGCCGCCGTAGATATCGAGCACAAAGAGGCCCTCTTTGT
>JBFJYX010000250.1:0-4903 GCA_041622415.1 Pontiella sp. | reverse complement strand
GACCGTCGGCGAAGTCATCCGTTCCACCATGTTTCAGTTTTAACTAAACCGTTAATGGACGTTAATGAACGTGAATTCTGAACAATTGAGCAAGGACGATCCGGTTTTCAAGATCATCGGATGCGCCATGACTGTGCTCAATGCCATCGGGCACGGACTCAGGGAGAAAACCTATGAACGTGCTCTGATGGTGGAATTCCGTCATGAGGGAATGGAATGTGAGAGTCAGAAATCTTTTCCGGTGCACTATCGCGGAGAGCTGATTGACGAATTTATTCCTGACCTGATTGTGAACGGCAATATCATTGTGGACACCAAAACGGTGGATGCCTTCAATAACGAACATATCGGGCAAATGCTCAATTACCTGAAAATTACAGGGTTTGAAGCGGGCGTGCTGTTGAACTTTAAACATGCCCGGCTGCAGTGGAGAAAAGTAACTTTAAACAATAATGATTAACGTGAATTAACGTTCATTCACGGTTTTAGAACAGGAGAATAAAAAATGCCAAAGAATCAAGTTATCTGCCCGGAAGAATCGCGCAAAGCGACCGAAGTCACTTTCAAGCCGATTCCGGTCAACCAGTACAAATCGGACTATAAAAAAGAAGAGAAGAAATACGGTAAAGAGCGTCTCGTCAAGATGTACTACGACATGCTGATGATCCGTGAATTTGAAACCATGCTGAACCAGATCAAGGTTCAGGGTTCGTACGAAGGAATGGAATACAACCACCCGGGTCCGGCCCATCTGTCCATCGGTCAGGAAGCCGCCGCGGTCGGTCAGTCCGTTCACCTCGACACCGACGACTACATCTTCGGTTCGCACCGTTCGCACGGTGAAATCATGGCCAAATGTCTGTCCGCCATCAGCAAGCTCGATGACGACAAGCTCAACACCATCATGGAAGAGTTCTTCGACGGCGCCACGCTGAACGTGGTCAAAGACGGATCCCATGGCGATGTGAAAGACCTGGCTGAAGACTTCATCCTCTACGGAACGCTCGCGGAAATCTTTGCCCGCGAAACCGGTATCAACAAAGGTCTCGGCGGCTCCATGCACGCCTTTTTCATTCCGTTCGGCTCCATGCCGAACAACGCGCTGGTGGGCGGCTCGGCCGACATCTCCGTGGGCTCGGCCATGAACAAACTGATCAACCGCAAGCCGGGTATCGTTATCGCCAACATCGGTGATGCGGCCATGGGCTGCGGTCCGGTTTACGAAGGCATCTGGATGGCGGCGATGGACCAGTATGTTGAACTCTGGGACAAAGAGTTCGGACATCCGCCGGTTATGATCAACATCATGAACAACCAGTACGGCATGGGCGGCCAGACCGTCGGTGAAACCATGAGCTACAAGTTCGCGGCCCGTATCGGCGCCGGCGTTAACCCGGACCAGATGCACGCGGAACGTGTTGACGGCTACAACCCGCTGGCCGTTGCTGACGCGACGGAACGCAAGAAAAAGATTCTCCAGGACGGTAAGGGTCCGGTTCTGCTCGACATCATCACTTACCGTATGTCGGGTCACTCCCCGTCCGACGCCTCCTCCTACCGCTCCAAGGAAGAGATGGAAATGTGGGAAGCGGCGGACTGCGTGCGCTCCTTCGGTGAATACCTGATCGAAAACGGCGCGATGTCCAAAAAGGATGCGGATGCCCTGAAAGCCAAAGTGGTGGCCAAGGTTTCCAAAGCCATGAAACTGGCGATCGACGAAAGCGTTTCCCCGTACTCCGATCCGAACATGATCGAAGGCGTCATGTACTCCAACCTGAAGGTTGAGAAGTTCGACGACCGTGAGCCGGAACTGCTCGAGAAGGTCGAAGACAATGCCCGTGTTAAAAAGCTGAAGCGTAAACAGCGCTATGCGTTCGATGCCGACGGAAAGCCGTTTAAAGCCAACCAGCTTTATACCTACCGTGATGCAATCTTCGAAGCGATGGTGCACCGCTTTGCGACCGACCCGACGATGATCGCCTACGGCGAAGAAAACCGCGACTGGGGCGGGGCGTTTGCCTGCTACAACGGGCTGACCGAACTGCTGCCCTACCACCGTCTGTTCAACTCGCCGATCTCGGAAGGCGCGATCGTGGGTACCGCCTGCGGTTATGCCATGAGCGGCGGCCGCGTAGTGGCTGAGCTGATGTACTGCGACTTCATGGGCCGTGCCGGTGACGAAATCTTCAACCAGATTTCCAAATGGCAGTCCATGTCCGCCGGCATCCTGAAAATGCCGCTGACGCTGCGCGTTTCCGTGGGTAACAAATACGGGGCCCAGCACTCGCAGGACTGGACCGCTATGGTCAACCATATCCCGGGCCTGAAAGTGTACTACCCGGCAACGACCTACGATGCCAAGGGTATGCTCAACCTGGCGCTGGCCGGTACCGATCCGGTGATCTTCTTCGAATCGCAGAAAACCTACGGCGTAGGTGAACTGTTCGAAAAAGGCGGCGTGCCGGAAGGCTACTACGAAACGGAAGAAGGCGAACCGGCGGTTCGTACGCAGGGTAAAGACCTGACGCTCATCACCCTCGGCCCGGTTCTCTACAGCGGCATGAAAGTGGTTGAAGAGATGAAGGAAAAATACGGCATGGAAGTCGAACTGATCGACCTCCGTTTCGTCAACCCGCTGAACTACGACAAGCTCGTTGAGTCCATCAAGAAAACCGGCCGTGTTGTGCTGGCTTCTGATTCGGTTGAGCGCGGTTCCTGCCTGCACAACATTGCGGCGAACCTCACCAACCTCTGCTTCGACTACCTCGATGCACCGCCGGTGGTTATCGGCGCGAAAAACTGGATCTCGCCGGCCGCTGAAATGGAGAAGGATTACTTCCCGCAGGCCAGCTGGATTATCGATGCGATCCACGAACGTGTGGTGCCGCTGCCGGGCCACGTGGTGACCCACAACTACACCAACGGCGAAATGCAGCGCATTGCCCGCCTCGGTGTGTAAGGAATGAAAAGTGACGATTGAGTCGTGAACCCCGTTTCACGGCTCTCTCGTCACGAAACCGAAGGTTTAACTTATGGCATATGCAGATTTGAATGCATCGACGGCCGCTGAGCGGCTCGCGGCGGTCCGCACGCTCGGCGAAGCCGCCATCAAGCAGGGTGTTGAGCAGACGGAAGAAGTGAACAACCATGTTCACTCCATCTATTCGTTCAGCCCGTACTCGCCGACCATGGTGGCTGTCAAGGCCGCCGAAGCGGGCCTGCGCACCGTCGGAATCATGGACCATGATTCCGTCTCCGGCTGCGCCGAGTTCCTGGAAGCGGCCAAGGTGGTCAACATTGCCGGCACGATCGGCTGTGAAATCCGTGTCAATATGGACGACACGATCATGCAGGGCCGCAAGACCAATAATCCGGACGAACCCAACATCACCTACATCGCATTCCACGGCATTCCCGCGGACCGGATTGAGGACGTGAAAAAGTTCCTCAAGCCGATTCACGAAGCGCGCATCCGCCGCGACCGCAAGGAAGTGGAACGGCTCAACCGTGTGCTGATTGAACGGGGTGCTCCGACGCTGGATTTCGACCAGGATGTCATGCCGATCTCCAAAGCGAAGGAAGGCGGATCGATTACCGAACGCCACATTCTCTATGCGCTTTCGCTCAAGCTGATTGAACAGTGCGGCAAGGGTCAGGCGCTGGTGGACTTTGTGGAAAAGCAGATGCAGATTCCGCTGAAGGGTTCGCTCAAAGAGGTGTTGCTGCAGGAATACAATCCGCACTATGCCTATGACCTGCTCGGTGCATTTAAATCGCAGCTCGTACCGGAGTTTTTCCTGCAGTCTTCGTATGAGGAATGCATCACGGTTTACCGTGCGGTTGAATTTGCCAACAGCATCGGCGCGATCCCGGCCTATGCCTACCTCGGCGATGTCGGCGAATCACCGACCGGCGATAAAAAGGCGGAAAAATTTGAAGACGAGTTTCTCGATGAGCTCATTCCGGAGCTGTCCATGATCGGTTTCCGGGCGATCACCTACATGCCGCCGCGCAACACCCGCGAGCAGCTGGCCCGCCTGCAGAAGCTCTGTAAAGATCATGGACTCATGGAGATCAGCGGTGTAGACATCAACAGTTCGCGTCAGTCGTTCAACTGCCCGATTCTGCTGGAGCCGGAGTTCGCCCATCTGGCGGATGCGGCGTGGGCGCTGATTGCGCACGAAAAGCTGGCGGCGCAGGATCCGAAGCTCGCACTGTTCCATCCGGAAAATCCGATGGGCAGTCTGTCGATCGATGACCGCATTGCGAAATATGCAGACATTGGAAAACGCATGGACCATACCCAACCCGAAAAGGCGATTGAATTACTATGAATACACAGGAAATTGCACCTCTGCTCAGAGGGCTGTCTTTTGACGGCGAAAAGGGCGCCATTGTGGTGGCCCGCGAAACGATTGAAAATCCGGAACTCACCTGCACCGCAGACGAGCTCGCCAACGAATACCGCGAGGGCATCCGCTCCGTGCTGGTGAAGGACGTCGGCGGCTTCCTGCTCGGCGAAGACTATGACGACGCCGTGAACGGTACGTCCGATGCAGCGAAAGTCACCGGCCGCGCCGGCGTGGTGCACAACAAAGTCTGCGTCGTAACCGGCGGGGCCCAGGGCTTCGGCGAAGGCATTGTGCGCGAACTGATCGCCAACGGCGCGATCGTATTCATTGCCGACATGAATGTGGACGGCGCAAAAGCACTGGCGACTTCGCTCAACGAAGAGCAGGGCCGTACCAAAGCCTTCGGCGTTGCTGTGAATGTGATGGACGAAGAGTCGGTTAAAGGCATGATCGAAGAGATCGTCGCCACCGTCGGCGGCATTGACCTGTTTGTTTCCAACGCAGGCGTGCTGAAAGCCGGCAGCGTGAAGGAAATGACGCTGAAGGACTTT
>JBFJYX010000249.1:0-4922 GCA_041622415.1 Pontiella sp. | reverse complement strand
GGATGTGGAGCAGACACTGCTGAAGCATCTGGAACAGCGGAATATCCGCACCAAATATTATCGCGTGGCCATGTTTCTTCTGCTGGTCGGACTGACCGGCTACCTGTTGAGCCTGATTTTTTATCTGACCGTTGTTGAATAACCGGAGAGCTTGTATATGGAAAATATTCGTTGGGGGGTAATCGGCTGCGGCTGGATTGCCAAAAAATTTGCAAAGAGCCTGGCGGCACTGCCGGTGGGTGAGCTGTATGCGGGCGCATCGCGTTCGGATGGTAAAGCTGAAGCCTATGTGAAGGAGTTCGGCGGCACAGCGGCGTATACGGATTATGAGTCGCTGGTGCAGGATGCCAATGTGGATGCCGTCTATGTGGCGACGACGCACAATTTTCATTATGAAAACGTGAAGCTCTGCCTGGAGCACGGGAAGCATGTGCTGTGCGAAAAGCCGATCACGCTGAATGCACCCGAGGCGAAAGCGCTGTTTGATTTAGCCAAAGCGAAGAATGTGTTCATCATGGAGGCGATGTGGACGCGGTTTCTTCCGGCGATCGGCAAACTGCAGGCGCTGCTGGCCGAGGGCGTGATTGGCGATGTGCGCTCGGTGCGCGCTGACTTTTGTGTGGGCGGTAATGAATATCCCGCCGACGGGCGCATGCGGAACAAGGAACTCGCGGGCGGTGCACTGCTCGACCTGGGGGTTTATCCGCTTACCTTCGCGGATATTGTTTTTGATGCCGTGCCGGAGTCGATCAAGGGCGATGCATTTATCGGCGATACCGATGTGGATGACCGTTCCTATTACCAGCTGACGTATCCGGGCGGACGGTTTGCTCAGCTCTGCTCTTCGTTTACGACCTGTGCGCCGATCTTTGCGATGGTGATGGGCTCGAAGGGCTATATCAATGTTCCGTTTTTCCTTCATGCCCGCGAACTTGAAATCTGCCGTCACGGCGAAAAGCCGGAGAAGCTGGAGTTCTGGTTCGAAGACGATGAAGGATTTAAATTTGAAATCGAACATGCCATGGAGTGCATCCTGGCGGGGAAGACGGAGAGCGAAGTTCATCCGCCTTCCCGTACGTTGAAAATCATGGAAATCATGGATACGCTCCGCGGGCAGTGGAACTTGGTGTATCCGGGTGAATCATTTAAATAAACTGAATTGAACCAAGGTGAATGCAATGAATCTTTATCCGCTTAAATTTAAACCTGTGTACAAAGATTATCCGTGGGGCAACACCACGCTGCCGGCCACGCTGGGCCGCGAGGCGCCGGAGGGCATCTATGCGGAGTCGTGGGAAGTCTCGACGCATCCGGACGGCGAGAGCGTGGTGGTGAACGGCGGGTTTTCGGGTAAAACCCTGTCGGATGTCCTGAAGGTTGCCGGGGCCGATGTGCTGGGCTCCTATGTGCAGGGCGGCGATTTTCCGCTGCTGATTAAACTGATTGATGCGGCGAAACCGCTGAGCGTTCAGGTGCACCCGAACAACGGCAATGCCGAGGAAGTCCAGGGCGAGCCGAAAACCGAGATGTGGTATTTCCTGAACGAAGAACCGGCGCAGATTTACTGCGGTCTCACCCCGGGTACGACGCGCGATGATTTTATCGAGGCGATCGAAAATGAATCGTTCGAAAAGATCCTGCGGGCGTGTCCGGCCGAAAAAGGCGGGGCGGCCTTTGTACCGGGCGGACGCGTGCATGCGATTGATGCGGGCTGCCTGATTCTGGAGATTCAGCAGAATTCGAACACCACCTACCGGGTGTATGACTGGGGCCGCGTCGGCAACGACGGCAAGCCGCGCGAACTGCATGTGGAAAAAGCGCTGCAGGTGATTGATTTCGAGGATGCCGCCGAGCCGATCTGTGTACCGACGGCAGTGTCTTCCGATGTTCGGAACATCTGCACCTCGGAATTCTTTATCCTCGATGAGCTGCAGGTTGACGGTGAGCTGGAGCAGCAGGCGGACGGCACCAGTTTCCATGCGCTGTTCAGTGCCGATGCCGGGTTCGAGCTGGCCTATGGCGGCGGCTTTGCTGAATCCGTGGCGAAGGGCGAGTCGGTACTGATTCCGGCAAGCCTCGGGGCGTATACCATTAAATCCGATGCGGCGATCACGGTGCTGAAAACAACGGTTCCGGCTTAATCCGGTTCGCCGGGCGAGGAAAAGGCCTGAACCCTCAGGCGTTCTTCCTCTTCCGTGCGGAACTGGATGTTTTTCCAATCCTTGGATTCGGCGGCGGAGAGGCCGGTGAAGTTTTTCCGGTATTGCGACGGCGTGGCGCCGGTGGCCTGTTTAAAGGTGTTGGCAAAATACTGGCTGGTGGCGTAGCCGCACTCCATGGCGATGTCGATGATCTTTACGTCGGTTTCGCGCAGGAGGGTTTTTGCGCGTTCTATCCGAATGCGGAAGAGGTATTCCATCGGGGTGCTGCCGGTCAGTTTCTGGAAAATTTTATTCAGCTGGGTGCGCTGGATTCCGCACTCTTCGGCCATACCGGCGAGGGTCCACGGTTCATCGCAGCGGGTCGGCAGACCGGCAATCAGGCCCTGGACTTTCTGTTCCGAGAAGGTGTAGCGGCCGGAGCCGAGCACTTCGCCGGTGATAATGCGTTTGAGCTCCACCAGAATGGCGCGCAGCAGGGTGACGGTGTGTGCCTTGCGCAGTTCGTGGGTGCTCTGCAGCTCACTGATCAGGGTGGGCATCAGGGTGCGCATGGCGGCCGATGCGGGAAAGCAGTGGTGGGTTGAACCGGCAAAAACGCGGCTCAGGATCTTCATCTCATCATCGCTGAAGCCGAAGGATTTCGGAAAACGGAAGTCGGCCTGCGGTTCGGGATAATCCTTTTCCAGATGGAAGAGGACGTGCCAGATGGTATTTTCGGGCTCGCGGGGATTGACGCTGCCGTGGACCTGCCAGGGCAGGGTGAAGTAGATGGATCCGGACTCGATATTTTCCGGTTCTCCCTCGACCATCCACTCCATCATGCCCTTTTCAATGTATGTAATTTCCATGCCCCGGTTTTTATGCGGTGCAAGTTCCGAGCATTGGAAACGGCCGTAACTGATGATCTCTTTCATGGATACCTCGCAGAATGTATAGGATATACCACCATCGATTTCGACCGACAAGTCTGTCATTCATTAGTTTATTGGTGCGATCAATCGAAAACCAAGGAGAGACTCGATGAGTACAGATACGAAGACATGGATCACCAAACTTCCGAAGGTCGGCATTCGTCCCACCATTGACGGACGCTACGGCGGTGTACGTGAATCGCTGGAAGACCAGGTCATGAATATGGCCAAAGCGGCCGCGGAACATATTTCCGCAAACCTGAAGTATCCGAACGGCGAACCGGTGGAATGTGTTATTTCCGACACCTGCATCGGCGGCGTGGCTGAAGCCGCGGCGTGTGCAGAAAAGTTCGATGCTGAAAACGTCGGCGTCTCCCTGACGGTGACTCCCTGCTGGTGCTACGGTTCGGAAACGATGGATATGGATCCGATGCGCCCGAAAGCGGTCTGGGGCTTCAACGGTACGGAACGTCCGGGTGCGGTATACCTGGCGGCGGTACTGGCGGCGCATGCGCAGAAAGGCCTGCCGGCATTCGGCATCTACGGCCGTGACGTGCAGGATGCAGGCGATACCTCCATTCCGGCTGATGTTTCTGAAAAAATCCTTCGCTTCACCAAAGCCGGCCTGGCCGCGGCGATGATGAAAGGTAAATCCTATCTTTCCATGGGCGGCGTTTCCATGGGTATTGCCGGTTCGATTGTGGATCAGCCGTTCTTCGAAGATTATCTCGGTATGCGCGTCGAAGCGATCGACCTGACCGAAATGCATCGTCGTATCCGCGATGAAATCTATGATGCCGCGGAATATGAAAAGGCCCTGGCGTGGGTGAAAGAAAACTGCAAAGAAGGTCACGACCCGAATTCGGAAGAAACCACCCGTTCGCGCGAAAAGCTGGACGCTGAGTGGGAAATGTCGGTCAAGATGGCCCTGATCACCCGCGACCTGATGTACGGCAACGAAAAGCTGAACGAAATGGGTTATAAAGAAGAAGCACGCGGACATAACGCGATTGTTTCCGGTTTCCAGGGCCAGCGCCACTGGACCGACACCTATGCCAACGGCGACTTCCTTGAAGCGATTTCCAACAGCTCCTTTGACTGGAACGGCATCCGTATGCCGCGCCTGGTGGCCACGGAAAATGATGCGCTCAACGGCGTGCCGATGCTCTTCAGCTACCTGCTGACCAATACGGCCCAGGTTTTTGCCGACGTGCGCACCTACTGGAGCCCGGAAGCGGTTGAACGCGTGACCGGCCACAAGCTCGAAGGCGTTGCCAAAGACGGGATCATCCACCTGATCAACTCCGGTTCGGCCTCGCTCGACGGCTGCGGCCAGCAGACCAAAGACGGCAAACCGGCGATGAAACCGTTCTGGGAAATTTCCGAAGACGAAGCGAAAGCCTGCCTGGACGCCACCACGTGGCATCCGTCCGTTACTGAATACTTCCCGGGCGGCGGCTGGTCTTCCAAGTTCACCACGAAAACCGGCATGCCGATCACGATGAGCCGCCTGAACATTGTCAAAGGCCTCGGCCCGGTCCTGCAGGTTGCAGAAGGCTGGACGGTTGAGCTGCCGGAAGACGTGCATGCGAAACTCGACGACCGGACCAACAACACCTGGCCGACCACGTGGTTTGTTCCGCGCCTGACCGGTAAAGGAGCGTTCACGGATGTCTATGAAGTGATGGCTAAATGGGGCGCCAACCACGGTGCATTCAGCTATGGCCACATCGGTGCGGACCTGATTGCCCTGGCGGCCATCCTGCGCATTCCGGTGTTCATGCATAACGTCGAAGACGGCGATGTATTCCGTCCGGCGGCCTGGAGTTCGTTTGGTACCGAAGGTCTT
>JBFJYX010000248.1:0-4934 GCA_041622415.1 Pontiella sp. | reverse complement strand
CTCATGAAAACTGGACTAATTGGATGGCGCGGAATGGTCGGCTCGGTGCTGATGGAACGCATGCGCGCGGAAAATGATTTTGAACATATCGATCCGGTCTTCTTCACCACATCCCAGGCCGGACAGCCCGCTCCGAATGTCGGCAAGGGCGAATCCACCCTGCACGACGCCTTCGACCTCGACGCGCTGGCCGAAATGGACGTGATTATCACCTGTCAGGGCGGCGACTACACCACCGAAGTGCATCCGAAGCTGCGTTCCAACGGTTGGAACGGCTACTGGATTGACGCCGCCTCCACCCTGCGTATGGCGGAGCAGGCCACCATCGTGCTCGACCCGGTCAACCGCCCGGTCATCGATCAGGCTCTCGCCGACGGCAAAAAGGATTTCATCGGCGGAAACTGCACCGTTTCGCTCATGCTGATGGCGATCGGCGGCCTCTTCAAGGCCGGACTGGTCGAATGGGTCTCCTCCATGACCTACCAGGCCGCCTCCGGCGCCGGCGCCCAGAATATGCGCGAGCTGCTGGCCCAGAAAGGCCACCTGTTCGACGCCGCCGCCGAAGAGCTGAAAAACCCGGCCTCTGCCATTCTCGACATCGACCGCAAGGTCAGCGAAGCCCTGCGCAGCGAAGCCATGCCGATTGAACAGTTCGGCGCCCCGCTCGCCGGTTCGCTGATTCCGTGGATCGATAAAGCCGTGGACGACGGCCAGACCAAGGAAGAGTGGAAAGGTTTTGTGGAAACCAACAAGATCCTGCAGAACGATCCGCAGATTCCGATCGACGGCACCTGCGTGCGTATCGGTGCCATGCGCTCGCACAGCCAGGCGCTGACCATCAAGTTGAACCGCGATGTCTCCATCGAGCAGATCGAGGATATCCTGCGCGGCGACAACGACTGGATCGACGTGGTCCCCAATGAAAAGGCGTCGACGCTCGCACGCCTGACCCCGGCGGCCATCAGCGGTACGCTGACCGTGCCGGTCGGACGCCTGCGTAAAATGAAGATGGGGCCGGAATACCTCAACGCCTTCACCGTCGGCGATCAGCTCCTCTGGGGTGCGGCCGAGCCGCTTCGCCGGATGCTCCGCATTCTGCAGGAAGCCTCATAGCCCGGTTGGAATTTTTCCAATCCCTGGAAACCCAACGGCCCGCGATCTATGTCGCGGGCTTTTTTGTGCCCGGCCGGTCTGCTCCTTGACAAAATTCCGACCGTTCAATACACCTCAAACATGAAAATTTTCCCGCTGCTGCTCACCGGTCTTCTAACCATCGGGGCATTCGCCCGGACTTCCCATGATCTGGACCTGCTTCGGCAGGGGGTGATCGACGTGGAGACCGGCCTCACGGAAGAGTGGCTGGCTACGGGTCAATCGCCCGCCCTCACCTATTCCGCCGAAGGCCGGTTTGACTTTCCGATTGCAGTCAAACGGCAGGACCTCGATGCGTTCCTCGGCACACTCCGGCCGGACGGCACCTTTTCGGATATCGATTATGCCGGCAACACGCGCGGTGCCTGGGCGATGGTTCCCCATTTCGACCGCGTCCGCAAGCTGGCGATTGCCATCCACACCTATCCCGCGGCGGAGGTTCAGCAGAAAAACCTGAACGCGGCCTTTCACCGCACCCTCGGCTGGTGGATTAAAACCAACCCGACTAACCCGAACTGGTGGTATAACGAAATCGGAATGCCCCGCACCATGGGCGTTATCGGTGCCCTGATGTGGAATGAAATGACGCCCGAAGAACAGGCCAGCGCACTTGCAGTGATTGATCGAACCGCGGTCGGCGCAACCGGGCAGAACAAACTCTGGCGGGGAATCAATGTGATGCTCCAGGGCATGTTGAAAAACGATGAAGTACTGGCGGAAAGCGGCATACAATCCGCCGCCGAAACCATTACCGCCTCAGCCGCGGTCGAAGGCATTCAGCCCGATTGGTCCTTCCGCCAGCACGGCCCGCAGTTTTATCAGGGCAACTACGGCCATCACTTCCTTCTCAACACCGCCTATCTGATCCGCGTACTGCACGGATCGCGCTTCGAGATCTCCGCCGAAAAGCAGGCCGTCATCGAAAACCTCGCCCTGCAGGGAACGCGCTGGATGATGTGGGGCAGTCTGCTGGACTATGCGGCCTGGGGCCGGCAGATCAGCTATGAAAACCGGATTCAGGGCCCGCCCCTGCTGGGCACCTGCGACGCGCTGATAGCCGTTAAGGGCGGCGACGCGGCCGATCTGAGCGCCTGGCGCGAATCCATTCTCGCGGATACCCCGCTGCGCAGCCTGACCGGAACCCGTTTTTTCCAGCGCTCGGATTATGGCGTGATGCGCCTGCCCGACCTGATGGCCTCCGTGAAGATGTGTTCAACGCGCACGCTCTCCACCGAAATCTGTAACGATGAAAACCTGCTCGGCGCCTATCTCTGCGAGGGCATGACGCTGCTCTATCATCACGGAAAGGAATACCACCGCATCTTTCCGGTATGGGACTGGAAGCGGCTGCCGGGCACCACCAGCCGGCCGACGGCCCCCCTGCCCGCTCCGGAACTGTGGTCCGAAAAGCCGGGCGCATCCGAAATGGTCGGCGGCATTTCCGGCGACGACGGCGGCGCGATGGTTATGCAGGCGCGGCGCTTCGGCGTGGCCTCCGACAAGCTCTGGGTCCGCGGTCCAAACGGAATCCTGATGCTGACCGGCAATATTGCCTCCGGCGCCGAAGAGCCGGTCTTCACCTCCATCAACCAGTGCCTGCTGAACGGAGAGGTTGTGCAACGGACCGTCCGGGGCAAAACCGCCGTCTGGCACGACGGACTCGCCTATTTCTTCGTGCTCGGAGATGACCCCGTCATCATCGAAAAAGGCGAACGCACCGGCGACTGGCGCAGCATCCGCGCCGCCGCCACCGAAGGCGAAGCCAAAGCCGATGTTTTCCTGCTGGGGGTGGATCACGGCATAAAACCCCGCGGCGCGCAAACCGCATGCTGGGTCACCGCCATGACCCGTGCGCAATTCGAATCCGCGCAGTGGCCGGCACTGGACATTCTGGAAAATACGCCCGGGCTTCAGGCCGTGCAACTCCATGGAACCGTGACCCTCGCCTTCCATGAAGCCGGAAGCATCGAGGTTAAAGATTTCGGAACGGTCACAGCAGCGCAGCCCTGCCTGTTGAGTTTCCGGAACGGCCGTACGGATCAGCTTGCAGTGGCAGATCCCACGCAGACCCTTGAAAGCCTGCAGCTAACCGTTAACGGCAATTTCCAGACACTGGAACTGCCGGGGGCGGAATATGCGGGCGTCACGGTTAAGATGCCTGAATAGCGCAGCCAAACGGCAAGGAGCAGAAAACGATGAAATACCGTACGTTTGGAAAACTGGACTGGAAGCCCTCGGCACTGGGTTTCGGCGCCATGCGTTTGCCGACCATTGCTGACGACGAAGCCAACATTGAGGAAGCGGAAGCGACCCGCATGATTCGTTACGCGATTGACCGGGGCGTCAACTATGTCGACACGGCCTACCCCTACCATCGGGGAAACAGCGAAAAATTCCTGGGCCGGGCACTGGCCGACGGCTACCGCGAACGGGTGAAGCTGGCCACCAAGCTGCCGTGCTGGCTGGTTGAAACCGCTGATGATTTTGACCGCCTGCTCAATGAGCAGCTGGATCGCCTGCAGACCGATCACATCGACTTTTACCTGCTCCACGCGCTGAATCAGGAGTCTTGGCCGAAAATGCGCGACCTGGGTGTGCTGCAATGGGCCGAGGGAGCAATCGCCGACGGACGGATCCGCCACCTCGGCTTCTCCTTTCATGATTCGCCTGAACTGTTTATTGAGATCGTCGATGCCTACGACCAGTGGACCTTCTGCCAGATTCAGTACAACTACATGGACGAGGCGTTTCAGGCCGGCACACGCGGACTCGAATATGCCGCCGCAAAAGGGCTTGCGGTCATCGCGATGGAACCGGTGCGCGGCGGGCGGCTGGCCGGCACGCCCCATCCGGTTATCCGGAAGCTGTGGGACCGGGCTCCCGTGCAGCGCACTCCCGCAGACTGGGCGCTGCAGTGGGTCTGGAACCGGCCGGAAGTGTCCCTGCTGCTCAGCGGCATGAGCACGATGGAACAGGTGCAGCAGAATCTCGCCAGCGCCGAACAATCGAAAGCCGACAGCCTTACGCCGGACGAGCTGGCGCTGGTTGCACAGGTCAAAGAAGCGTACGCCAAGCTCAGCCCGGTCGGCTGCACGGATTGCAAATACTGCATGCCCTGCCCCCACGGGGTTAATATTCCGCGCAATTTCAACGTCTATAACGAAGCGTTCATGTACGGTATAGAGCACGGCAAAAACGGTTTTGCCGGGATTCCCGCCGAACAGCGGCCCGATGCCTGCATCCAGTGCGGTGAATGCGAGCCGCGCTGTCCGCAGAACCTGCCCATTATTGAGCTGCTGGGCAACGTTGACCAGCTGCTGGCCAAACAGAAAAGTTAAGGAGCCCGATAACCATGTCTTTGTCTGAATACGATTCAAATCCCGCCGCACTGCCGCGCCGTCACTACAAGGATGACGTTTATCTTTCGGTCGTGGGTTTCGGCGGCATTGTGGTGATGAATGCCGAGCAGGATACCGCCAACGAAGTGGTGGCCGAAGCGGTCGGCCGGGGCGTAAACTATTTCGATGTCGCCCCCTCGTACGGCGATGCGCAGGCCAAACTGGGCCCGGCGCTCGAGCCCTTCCGCAAGGATGTCTTCCTGGCCTGCAAATCGCACCTGCGCTCAGCGGAGGAAACCCGTCGCCTGATGGACGAATCGCTGACGCTGCTGAAAACCGACTATTTTGATCTCTACCAGCTGCACGGCATCGTCGATGTCGAAACCGACGTTGAAACGGCGTTCGGTCCGGGCGGTGCCTGGGAACCGATTATCGAGGCGAAGG
>JBFJYX010000247.1:0-4938 GCA_041622415.1 Pontiella sp. | reverse complement strand
CGCGGTCGTAGTGCTGCAGCGCCTGATCGGTGGTCGATACCGACCAGCGGCGGCAGGTGTTGCAGAGAATCCGGCCGTCGGAGAGCTCGGTGGGATGGGCGGCGGGCAGGCCGCAGGAAAAACAGGTGGGGCTGGTCCGCATGCACTGATCGCAATAGTTGTGGTTGCCGATGCGGACGCCGGACTGGATGTGGCCCCGGCAGATTCCGCAGCGCGGCAGGGTGGAGTTGAAACATTTTTCCGAGCAGTAGATGCCGTTTGCCGATTCCATGTAGCGGCCGTTGATCACCTTTCCGCATTTGTCGCAGTGCGGCCGCAGCTGGTCGACACACGCCTGCGAGCAGCAGGGCAGGTCTTCATAATTCCAGTAGCGGGCCGGCAGGGACCCCCCGCAAACCGCACACTTCGTCGGTTCGGCGGCGCAAAGCAGCGCACTGCTGAAAAACAGGAGCATCAGCTTTATCAGGCCCATCATGGTTCGACGCGAAAACATGGATAAATGCTAGGCCATCCCGGCGGAAAGGCAATCCGAAAAAACGCGAGGCGCAATAGCCGCCTTTTTAGATTTCAATGGATGGAAAAAGAACGATACTCTCTGCCTCCAATCATTGGAAAGGCAGCACATGGCAGATAGAAACAATATGGTCATTTCGGTAATGGATCGTGACCGGCCCGGTATCGTGGCCGAGGTTACAGAGGGTATCAGTTCACTGGGCGGCAACCTGGCCGACCTGCGCGAATCGGTCCTCTGCGGCTATTTTACCATGATTCTGGTGGCGGATTTTCCGGAGGCGGTTACCGTGGAGCAGGTGGAAACGGCGCTGTCCACGAGCACTTCCTCCCGGGTTTCGGTGGAAATTGCCGACGGCCCGCTGGCGGACTCGGCCCAGTCGGAACAGATTTACATTCTCTCGGCCGTCGCCAAAGACCGCGTCGGGCTCGTGGCCCAGGTTTCGCGCTTCTGCTGCGACCGGGGCGTGAACATCCTCGACCTGGCTTCGCATGTCGACGACGACCAGTACACCATGATGCTCCAGCTTGAGCTTTCGGATATCCAGTCATTGGAAGAATTTAAAACCGCGCTTTCCGGCTTCGGGAAGGCCAGCGGCCTGAACCTTGTGCTGCAGCACAACGATATTTTCCGCGCAACCAACGAGATTTAATCATGATCCGCTCCGACCAGATTCTTAAAACCGTAGACATGATCCAGAAGGAAAACCTGGATGTGCGCGCCGTGACCATGGGCATCAGCCTGATGGACTGCCGCACCGGCGATGCCGAGACGACCGCGCAGAAAATCCAGGATAAGATCCGGCTGCTGGCCGGCAACTTTGTGGAAACCTGCGACCGCATCGGCGGCATGTACGGCGTGCCGGTGGTGAACAAGCGTATTTCGGTTACGCCGGTCGCGCATGTGGGCGCCGGATTTTCCCGCGACGGATTTGTACGCCTGGCCCGCGCGCTCGACGAGGCCGCCACCGAGGTGGGAATCGATATCATCGGCGGCTATTCCGCCAACGTGGAAAAGGGCATCAACCAGGGCGATATGAATCTGATCCGCGCGGTGCCCGAAGCCCTGGCGGTGACGAGCCGCGTCTGTTCTTCGATCAATGCCGGTTCCACCCGCCACGGCCTGAATATGGATGCCGTGGCCATGCTGGGCCAGACGGTCAAGGACGCGGCGGAGCAGACGGCCGAAAACGGCGGGTTCGGCGCCGCCAAGTTTGTGATTTTTGCGAACCAGCCCGGTGATAATCCGTTTATGGCCGGCGCGATTCACGGTCTGGGCGAGGCGGAAGCCGTGATTAATGTGGGCGTAAGCGGCCCCGGCGTTATTGCCCGCGCGCTGGAGCGCAAGATCAAGGCCGAAGGGGCGGACCATCTGGGCCTCGACGACCTGGCCGAGGAAATCAAACAGGCCACCTTCCGCGTTACGCGCTGCGGCGAGTTGATCGGCCGCCAGGTGGCGGAAAGCCTCGGACTGCCGTTCGGGGTGGTGGATCTTTCGCTGGCTCCCACGCCGTCGGTCGGTGATTCGGTCGGCGAGATTCTGAATATTCTCGGGGTGGATGATGTCGGTGCGCCGGGATCGACCGCCATCGTGGCGCTGCTGAACGATGCCGTGAAAAAGGGCGGCTCGTTTGCTTCGCAGAGCGTGGGCGGATTGAGCGGCGCCTTTATTCCGGTGATGGAGGATTCGGTGCTGGCCGATGCCGCGGAACGCGGATGCCTGATTCTGGAGAAGCTCGAAGCCATGACCTGCGTCTGTTCCGTGGGGCTGGATATGGTTCCGATTCCCGGGGATACCGATGCGGAAACCATTGCCGCCATCATTGCCGATGAACT
This sequence comes from Pontiella sp., assembly GCA_041622415.1. Classification (GTDB taxonomy): domain Bacteria; phylum Verrucomicrobiota; class Kiritimatiellia; order Kiritimatiellales; family Pontiellaceae; genus Pontiella. Next base: position 2,592 of record JBFJYX010000247.1, on the reverse strand, counting down.
GATGATCGGAGTCATCAATTCGAAAACGACGGCGGCGCGGCTGATTCCGGTACCGGGAAAAGCGGCCGGCGATTTTGTCTCGTTCGGCGGGCTGTTCGGCGAAAGCGCCGTGCTGCCGGTGCGCAACACCGGAAAGTCGGCGCGGTTCGTACAATTCGGCGGCAGAATCCCTGCGCCGATCCATAGTTTGAAAAACTAGCGCAAAGCCTCGAAGACTGTTAAGTTCATTGCGTTGCCTGTATAGGAGTGCGCCATGAAAAAAGAGTTTATCTTCCTGATGTTCGCCGTCTGTTTCGCCCTGTGGGTGATTGTGGTGGACAATATGATCCTTCCGAAGAAGGAAAACCTGCGGCAGAAACGCGCGCTGTTTTCGCGCTATCGCGTTAAAGAGTGGCGGGGGGATGGCAAGCTCAACCTGGTGAAGGACAAGATTGTGATCTATGCGCATCTCGACAATGCGGAAGAGTTCTATTACCTGGAATATAAACCCCAGTATGAAGCCGCGCTGAAAATGATCGAGCCGGGAACCACCATCAATCTGCGCTATTCCAAACGCTTTCCAAAGCTCTGGCAGCGCACGGTGTACCGCGTGGACCGCGGCGGCCTGCCGGTGCTGATCACGACCGACCGCGACCTGAAGCAGCGGCAGATGTTTATCTGGAAATTCACCGCCGCGATGGGCGGGCTGTTTATCCTGCTGTCGTTTCTGGGCTTCCTCAACAAACCCCGTCCGCACGGCCGAAGATGATGCGGCGCTGGATTTCGCCGTCCGCGCCTTTCCGCATTCAGGCGGTTCGCTTCGTGCTGCTGCTGACCGCCGTTCTGGCGGTACTGTTTTTCAATGTCACGCAGCCCTCGGCCCGGCAGTATGACGCCGTCGGCGCATCCGTCAGCCCGGAAGCCCTGCAGGCGCATGTTGAGAAGCTGGCGGTGGAGTTTCATCCGCGCAGTCATAAATTTGTGCGGAACCTCGACCGCGCGGCGGACTATATCGGCGAACAGCTGCGCAGTGCCGGTGCCGATGTGTCGGAGCAGACGTTTGCGGTGAAGGGGAAAACCTACCGGAATATCATCGCGGAGTTCGGGCCGGATACCGGTTCGCGCATCGTGGTGGGCGCGCATTATGACAGCTACGGCGACACGCCCGGCGCGGATGATAATGCCAGCGGTGTGGCCGGACTGCTGGAGCTGGGCCGGCTGCTGGGGCAGGCTGAACTCAACCGCCGCTTTGAGCTGGTGGCCTACACGCTGGAAGAGCCGCCGCATTTCAGAACGGTGAATATGGGCAGCGTCCGGCATGCCTACGGGCACCGGAAAGCGGACAGCGACATTGAGCTGATGGTTGCGCTGGAGATGATCGGCTGTTTTTCTGAAGAACCCGGCTCGCAGCGGTTCCCTTCACTTTTACTTCGGCTCTTTTATCCGGATACGGGGAACTTTATCGGCATCATCGGATCGTACGGCGAGCGGAAGTATATTCGGGAATTCAAAGCGGCCATGCGCGGGGCTTCCGACCTTCCGGTGTATTCCATGTGCGCCACCCGGGCCACCCCCATGGTTTCCTTTTCGGATCATGCCAGCTATTGGAGCAACGGCTTTCCGGCCCTGATGATCACCGACACCGCCTTCATGCGGAACCATCGGTATCATCGGCAATCGGACCTGCCTGATACGCTCGACTACGACGCCATGTCCAACGTGGTGATCGGCGTCTACGGGGCCCTGCAGCGGTTGAATACCGCGCCATAAAAAAGCCCCCCGCGGTTGCGGAGGGCGGTGCATTCCCAAAGGTTGGAAAACTATTTTCTGGTGTTAAGGATCGTGATGTTGTTCTGCGCCAGCTGCGCCCAGCCGCTGTCGGGATAGAAGGCGATCACGTCTTCATAAACCTGCCGGGCGTCGTCAAACTGCTTCAGTTTTTCCAGGCAACGGCCTTTATCCAGCAGGGACTGGGGAGCCAGATGCGATTTTTCCTGCGCAATCCGGAAGGCCCCGTAAGCTTCGGCGGCTTCGGCATATTTGCCCTGCGCTTCGATGCAGTTGATCCGGTTGTATTCCGCCTGGATCGCATTGTCATGCCGGGGATATTTTTTCACGAACTCGCCATACAGGTCCGCCGCCTCGGCAATGGCGCCGGCATTAAACTTCTGCTGCGCCAGGCCCAGCAGGGCGAGCGGCGCGGACGGCGTGCTGCCGTAGTTGTCGATCACGGCCTGATAGTCGGCGGCGGTGCGGGCCTGCATGAGGGCAGTGTCGGCGGCGGCTTCCTTTTTCAGGCGGCTGCTTTTTGCAATGCTGAACCCGATCACCAGCAGGCAGATCACGATCAGGACTGCGGCGGCCGGCTTGATGTATTTCATGTAGAAGTTCAGGACTTCTTTCACTTCAGCCTGTTCGGTCGCGGCATGCCGCTGTTTCACCGCTTCGGCATGGGTGGCCGGCTTTTCCTTTTTCGGCGCCGGGTGGGCCGGAACCTCGGTGACGACCGGCGGAACTTCCGCCTCCACCTTCTGGTCGACGATTTCCTCTTCTTCCGCGTCCTCTTCCGGCTCGGCGGAGACGGGTTCCTCGTCGGCAACGGCCGCGGGCTCT
>JBFJYX010000246.1:0-4960 GCA_041622415.1 Pontiella sp. | reverse complement strand
CGGGGCCGGACCGGCGGAAATCCAGCAGGCGAAAAGCTGGGGATCCCACGCGAGTCCGCTGATCACCAAGCTCCTGTCCGGGCACGGCACCAGCGGGGACCTGACGACCGAAGAGTTTGAACGGATCGTCACCTGGGTGGACCTGAATGCTCCGTACTATCCGCTGTTCAGCTCAAATTATCCGAACAACCTGGCCGGCCGCGCGCCGCTGAATGACAGCCAGGTTGCCCGTCTCTCCACCCTGACCGGCAAGGCGCTGGCCACCTACTATAAGCACGGCACGAATCCCGGTCCGATGGTCTGCTTCGACCGGCCTGCAAAGAGTCCGTGCCTGGACGGCATGACGGTGGGATCGGCTGATTATACCGAAGCGCTCGCGATTATTCAGGCGGGGCAGGATGCACTCACCGCGCTGCCGCGCGCGGATATGCCGGGCTTCTACAAAGTGACGGCGCTGGACCTGTGGCATGAGGCCACCTGGACCGCGCGCCGCAACCGCGAGGCCATGAACCAGGCCGCGCTCGCCGCCGGCATTAAAGCCTATGATGAACAGCCCCTGATCCTGACCGCCAACCAGGGCGCCGAGGGGATCGACGGGGTGTCCGCGCTGGTGCAGGGTGAAGTCATCTACACGGTGTCCAATACCGTGGTGGACGTGACCGTCTGCTGGGGTTCATACGACGGCGGCGACGTGATCGAAGACTGGCAGTACAGCACCGATCTGCCGTCGCAGTCCGAAGGCGATTTCTCCGTGACCCTCACCGGCCTGGAGCCGGGCGTGAATATCTATTTCCGCGTCTTTGTCTCGAATGCGGACGGCACGGTCGGCGCTTATGAAAGCACCGTCTTTGATACGCGCTCGCTGATCGATGAAGATGGCGACGGCATGGCCGATGACTGGGAAAGAAGCCACTTCGGTTCCAGTACCCTGATATTGGCCGGCGATGACTGGGACGGGGACGGCATGTGCAACGAGGATGAATATTGGGCGGACACCAACCCGACCAATGCCGCCTCCTGCCTCGTGGTTGAAGCGCTCGACCTGATCGGTACGAATGCCGTGGTGGCCTGGCAGAGTGTGGAACATGGCGAATATACGCTGGAATATTCCACCAACCTGACGGTGAACAGCTGGATTCCGGTGACGATTGACCGCTCGGCTACACCGCCGCAGAACATTTACACCTCGAGCGTTCCGGCTGATGTCGAAATGCGCTACTACCGGGTTCGCGGCCGCCGCACCGACCGGTAAGGCAAAAGGGTTCCGGAAAGCGGTGCGCCCGCACCGTTTTCCAGACCCTGGAAATCCGGGGCGGCGGGTCTTATTTGTCCGGCCGGAAGAGGCCGGCTTTATAGGCTTTGGCAATGGCGGCCGGGGCGTTGGGGGCCTGGAGCTTTTCGTAGATGCGGCGCATGTAGTTGTCCACGGTGTGGCTGCTGATATCGAGACGGTTGGCGATTTCCTTTTTAACCAGCCCTTCGCCCAGCAGGGTCAGTACGGCGAGTTCCCGCTCTGAAAGTGTGCCGTCCTCGTCCGCGGGTTGAGGTTCGTTCCGCAAAAAATCCACCATAAAGCGGGCGACCTTTGAATCAATCGGGGCCTCGCCTTTCAATACGGAGCGGATGCCGTTGATCAGCTGCCCGCCGGTCGAGGCTTTCAGCAGGTAGCCGGAGGCGCCGGCGCCAATGGCGGCGAGCACATCCGTTTCGCGGTCGGACTGGGTCAGGACAATGATCGGGGTATCCGGGCAATGCGCCGTAATCTGGGGCAGGGCATCGATACCGCTCAGGCCGGGAAGGTTCAGGTCGAGGAGGACGATATCCGGCCGCTGTTCCGGGGCGTTGTTTTCCAGGAAGTGGAGGCATTGGTCGGCGGTGCCGAACTGGTGGGCGAGCACGATGTCCGTCGTGGTGCCGAGCACCAGCTCCACACTTTCGCGGTATTCGGGGTGGTCTTCGACCAGCATGACGTTAATTTTCTTTTTCATGGGGATCCTTGTTGGGTCTTGAGCGGAGCAGGGCCGGCCGGTTACGCAGCCGCAAGGTGATGATGGTTCCGCCGGATTCGGGGGATTCAACGGTGAGCCGGGCCCGCAGCAGCCGGGCGCGTCGTTTGAGGGAAGCGGGGATCTGCCCGTGCAGGCCTTTCCCGTTGTCGGAGACCGTCAGCACCGTCTCCTTTTTTCCGCCGGTCAGCCGGGTGCTGATTCGCGTGGCGCCGGAATGGCGGCAGATGTTGACCAGGCTTTCTTTATAGAAAAGGAACAGGTCGATGCGGGGGCGGGGCGGGAGCTGCTTGAGATATGATTCGCCTTCGATGACGAAGTCGTGTTTCAGGTTGGTGGTGATTCGTTCGGCGGCGCGCTGCATATCGGTGGTCAGCCCGATATAGAGATGGTCGGCTTCCAGCAGGTTGGTGCAGTGACGCACGGCGATGCCGGTGCGTTCGGTTAAATCCCGAATCCGCCGGCTGAGGATTTTCCACTGTTCGCCGGACTCGGCCTCCTGGGCGACGTCACTGATCAGGCCGATGGAGTGGAGGTTGGCGCCGAGCTCGTCGTGCAGGTCGGCGGCAAAGCGCTGTTTCAGGCGGGCCACATGGCGCATGCGGAGGATGCGGTCGATGAGAAAGGTCAGCACGGTGGCGGCGGCCAGTATGCCGGCGGCCCAGTACATGATGAACAGGTTTCTTTTCTGGCGGGCGTAGCGGGTGTTGAGTTCGGCCATGAGGAGCGGGCGTTCCCGTTCCAGGTCGTGGCGGCGGGCCAGCTGCTCCATCCAGTCCCGGACGGGAAGGAGCTCCCCGAAGTTGTTGCTTCCGTCGGTAATGGATTCCCGGAACTGGTGGATCATGCCCCTGCGTTGACCGAACAAAACCGGTTTGCCCTGGGCCACGTTCCGACCATTGGAAATGATCTCGAGTTCGGAAAAATTGACGAAGCACCGGCCGTCGGTCCGGCCGGGAATCTGATAGGGATCGGGGACCGACAGGCGGATGTACCGGCAAAGGGTTTCGGGTACCCGGCTCTCCAGGATCGGTCCGGCATCATAAATCGAGGAGTGACGATGGTCCAGCAGGAGCCGGGCATCGGAGAAATCCGCCTGGTTGGCGCCTTCCAGGACCAGGTGCCGGGGGATGCCGTATTCGACCAATTTCGGGAGGGGGATATGCTGCCGGACATCAGATGCACTGAGGAAGCGGATTTCATCCACGGGGAAAGGCTCCTCCAGGTCGATGATGAGCCAAAACGGCATGTCGGGTGGAAAGCGGGCGAGATAGGTGCGGGATTTACTGCCCCGGGATGAATTCATGAGGAAGGGCGTGGCCCCGTCGGTGAGGGCTTTGGCGGAGATGGCGTCGCCGCCCCAGCTCTGGGGCATGGAGGAGGCGCGCACGGGCTGGTTCTGCGCAACATTGCGTCCGCCGCTGAACACCATGATTTCCGATAAACCGAAGACGTACCGGTTGACGATGTCGGAGGTCGACAGCTGCGTCGCATGAACCCGCACCCACGAGGCTTCCGTTGGAGGGATTTTGATGACGAGCGGGGCAATGCGGGGCAGGAGTCCGTCCTCCGGGCTGAACCGGGCCAGGACCTCGCCCTCGGGATGGTCGGGGGTGCCGGCAATGACCTGGAAGGCCTCCGGAAAGCTGGAGGCCTGGGGGCCCTTGTCGGCATAATCCCAGAGAATAGGCACCAGGACGATCTCGTCGATGAGCGGGGTGCCGGAAAGGCGGATCTCGGCCCACTCGGTATGTTCCGGGCTATTCCAGGCCTTGGAACTCCAGCCAATGCTCCCGGCGCCGCGGCTCAGGGTAAACCGGGCGAGGCGGTCGAGTTCTGTATCGATTGCACTTAACCGTTCTTCGAGCTGGGTCAGGCTGGGCTGCTGCCCGGGCATGGGTTGTACGGCCGGCGGCGGGGGGGCGGCGCTGCAGATGGCGGATAACAGGCATATAGCCAAGGGTATGGCAGAAAAGTGCATTCCAATTTTTTAGGCGGTCGCATCCCGATGTGCAACCTATTTCCTGCCGCATCCCCCCGGTCGCCGGGGCGGGGGAGATGCCGTGTGACGCGATTGCGCCACATGACAAAATTTGGGGTTGTGTCAATATGGAGTTAAGTGTGGGAAAGGTTGGCGCCTTTCCGGTTTAGGGAAATCAAATGTGATGCAGGAGGAATGGATGAAACGGCTGGTTGGAATTTTATTCGCAACGGGGCTCGCGTGCGCAGCTCAAGCAGGTATTTCGCTTTACGGCGGCGGGGCAGGCTACGATAGCCGAAACAAGGATTGGATGAGCGAGACGACGGTCGATATCGATGGCAACGGCCTCGGAACCGATGGGTATATCTTCTTTGGTGATTTTGATGCCGAGTCGGCCAATGTGAGTTATGGCGGCGTAGGAATCGAGATCACCAATATGGCCGCTACCGCCGTAACGGACATGATGCCGAGCTATATTACATCGGCCACCATGGGGAGCGGCTGCAACAGCAAAATCGGTCATTACCCTCAATACGAACAAATTGATAATCCGCTCATCGGTGATGGAACCGACGGACCCTGTGCCAATATCATTATCCTGTCTTCAACCAGTGGCGAGGCGCTTAATTTTACGGTGAGCAGTCTGCCTGCGGGTCAGATCCTGCGTCTGGGCGTGGTTACGGTCTTGAATGACGGGGCACCGAATGAACGCTGGGAGATACCGACCATCAGTTTATTCGATGGTACGGATACCGTGTCCGTCACCAACCTGCCGAACCTGTCGAACGTAGCAGACACGGACGGTCCCGGCTGGGTGTTCTTCGACATCGACAGCGATGGCAATTACACCCTCTCTCTTCCGGCGGATGCCGCCGGCATCGATCCGGATCACACCGGGCTCGGCGGCGTGACGTTTGATACAGGAACCCCGCCTCCAAACGCGAGCCTTACACTGGATCCTGCTGCGGTCTCG
>JBFJYX010000245.1:0-4966 GCA_041622415.1 Pontiella sp. | reverse complement strand
TGCACCTGCTCGACGCCGGCTATTTTCCGCATAAACAGGAGCGGCTCGACCGGGCCGTGGATGCCTTCAACTATTCCGTCATCCTCTCCGGCAGCGGAACCTATGCGTGCCGCGGACAGCGGCTCTCCGTCGAAGCGCCCTGCGTGATTACCCAGTTCCCCGGAATCCGCACCGCCTACGGCCCGCATCCCGGCACGACGTGGGAAGAGTTCTACCTCATCCTGCCGCCCGAAAAGCTGGAATGGGCCGAAGCCAAAGGCCTGATCGGAGAAAACCGCTATCAGTGGCCGATCCGGAACCTGCCCGCTGTAACGCGCGCCCTGCGCGAGCTGCTGCCGCTGCTTGAAATTCCGGATCAGCGCCCCGGAAAATCGGACCGCATCGATTTCCTCGCCGAACGGGTGATCATGGAAACGTTGCTGCCCGGCGAAGAACAGCCCGACCCTGCATCCGAAGCCGCAACCGCCCTCGCCCGCGCCATGACCGCCGCGCCGGGCAGAACTTACGATGTCCGCGAACTGGCCGCCGATTTCGGCGTCTCGTTCTCGACCTTCCGCAGGCGCTGGGCCGAACGCTTTGATGTGCCGCCGGGACAATACCTGCAGAATCTGCGCATCGCCGAATGCTGCCGCCTAATGACAGAGACCGACCTGAAAATTATGGAGATTGCCGAACGCGTCGGCATCGAAGACCCGGCCTACTTTTCCCGCCTCTTCAAACAGCGCATCGGAATCGCCCCGTCTGAATACCGCGCAAACCGCCGGGGATAAATTACACGATTCCGCGAACGGCTTCGGCCAGGGCGCGGCCCAGTTTGCCGTGCTCGGATGCTTCCAGATGAATGCCGTCGACGGCACTGCTTTGGACCACATCGCCCGCCTGAAACAACTTAAACCCGCGCCGCGCGGCGACTTCCTCAAACGCCGCAGCCAGCTGGTGCGACTTTTCCTCGCCGCCGGCAAACATGTCTTTGAACGGCGTCGGCTCCAGCGGCGCAAACGGCGGCGGACAGACCACCAGCACTTCCGGCGCTTTCCCGGTCCGCGGATATTCGCAGGAGCGGACAGCCTTCACCAGCTGCCAGGCGCTCTCCGCCACATCGCAGGCCGGCACGCTGAAACGGACCTTCAGGTCATTCGTGCCGAGCAGAATAATCACCAGATCCAGCGGCTCGTGCGACTTCAAAATCGGAACGATCTGCTTCAGCCCGTTTTTATCGCCCTCCACCGGATCATCCCAGACCGTGGTGCGGCCGCACAGCCCCTCTTCCACCACATGGAATCCATCCCCGAGTTCCTGCTGCAGCATGCACGGCCACCGGGTATTCCGATCATGGCGCGATCCGTCAGCCGGATTTGCTCCCCAGGTATTCGAATCCCCGAAACAGAGTATATTTTTTTCGTTCATGATTTTCCCTGCAGCCCCTACTGCACGTTGAGCCGATAAAAGGCGTTGGTATTTCCGATGCTGTCGAGATACGTCATCGTGCTTCCCGTTCCATCGGCGGAATAGATTTCCGCCCAGTTGCTGGACGACAAAGAGAATGCCCGGTCCAGCAGATAGGTCCGGTCGGTCCTGGAATTCCACTCCACCTTAAAACCGCCGTCAAACGGCAGCGCCGTCGGAATGGAAAACACGCTCGACGAATCATTCGGATCGCTGCCGGCAAAGATTTCTTCGCCGTCCCCCTGGCCGTCGCCGTCGGTGTCTGCCACCTCCGGATCTGTATTGAAATCGTTGCTTTCCGCCTCATTGCTGATGCCGTCGCCGTCGGTATCCTGCAGCAGCACAATTTTCAGTCTCGGTGCGGAGCCGCTCTCGATGGACTTGATCTCCAGGCCGCCCGGCTGCGTATCACCGACCGCCAGTGACGGCAGCGCAACATCCCAGCGCGGATCCTGCGTAATCATAAAGGAAACCTCGCGGTTCGATTGGCTTCGCAGGAAGTCGGTGACATCGATGATCTGTTCCTTATTCGAGTCGTTCGGAAAAACGAGCTGTCCCTGAATGAAGGCACTGTCGCCCTGCCCGCTGACCACCCGGTTTTCAATCAGGTTGCCCGCCGCCGCACCCTTCAACAGGTTGGGCGCATTGTTCCAGGTCAGCGAATCCTCCGACCAGGAATCATCGTCGAGCCCATACACATGCGCCTGGGTCAAAACATTCGATTCGCTCTTTCCGGTGAACGTCAGAACGGCCCGCTGAATATCCGGCGGATAATAGACCGGCAGGTCAAACTTAATGAAGGTGGCTTTGCGTTCGTTCGCGGTGGTTGGATCATTGCGCACCAGCAGTGTGGATTCGGACCCATACTGTGTTCCTGCGTTTATGCCATCAACCACAGACGCATCTTCTGTTGCGTCAATAATCAGCTCATCTTCGGTATCTTTGGCAGCGATGGTAAATAGCCACACCTGATCACCGGCCATATAAAACTCATTGTCCTCTCCATCCCAAAGCGTGCCGTCAGCAGACACCTGATTCCAGGTGCGGCCGATGCCATACCGGGACTCGCTCACCTCTTCGAGCAGGAACGGCGTGCCTTCCGGAAGCCCCCATGCCGACGTATCCACCCTCAGGTTGGTCCCGCCGCCTTCATTGGCAATGAAGATATAGTAGTTACCGGCATCCGGAACATAGGTGGCGCGGATATAGAGATCGTCCGGACTGCTGTCGCCGTCGAGATCAAACTTTTTCTGCTCACCGCCCGGCTTGAGCGCCTTGATAAAGAGCCGCCAGACCTCCGCGGCTTTGGTGGCACCGCCATACTCATAGGCGCCGTCATTCTGAACATAGTGCATGCCGTTTTTACCGACCGGATAGGTCCCGTCTTTCGTGACCTGACCAAATTTAAAACAGTAGAATTCCTTGAGGAAGTCATCGGCCAGGCTGGCCGCAATTGCTCCGAAGCGCGTGTACTTTGCGGGATAATCCAGGGTATCCACCATCTCGTCAAAATCGCCGGCCGTATGCACATTAAATTCGGAAAGGCTGATCGGAAACCGGGTTTCCGGACTCATATCGGCGTTCAACGCGGAACGGAGCGAGGAAAGGTTTGAGGCAAAGGTGCCGGGCCCGCTGTTGTATTCATGATAGTCGTAGCGGTGCACCACCAAATAGTTCTCATTGGTTTCGCCGAGAAAATTGACATGGCGGTTTTCGACCATGTAGTCGCCCCAGCCGGTGCCGGAATAATAGTCCGCGCCGCTTGAATTAACCGGCCCATACACCAGCGGCTCCAGCGATTTTCCATACATGGTGTTCACATCGGCAGTGGCGGACTGGATGGCATCCGAGGCGAGCTGAAGGCGCATCAGCCAGTTTTCGGGCGTAAGCCCATCGGCGTTGGAATGATTCGGCTCATTGAACATCTGGAAGCGGTGCACATCAAAATAGCGGCCGAGGTAAAATGCCTGAATATAAAAGTGCTGCCACAGCTCCCATTTGCCGCCCCAGTCATCAGGGTCCGTAATCGGCAGGTGGCTCTCTTTGGCCGTCGCCTGCACCAGAACATCGATATCCAGCTCGCGCAGTTTTCCCAGCGCATAGTTAACTGTAAAGCGGTTGCCGGCAAAGACCTTATTCTCAAATCGATCATTAAAATAGGTCCAGTTGATATACTCTTCATTCAGCGGATCAGCCCGCAGGGCCTCTTTGCGTGCCAGAAAACCGGCCAGGTCCGTAACGCCGTCACCGTTACTCTCACTCAAGACGTAGGCATCCGACTCCAACGTAGCCGGGGAAATAAAAATACGCGCCCCGTTTACGCCGGAATAGCGCCACCAGTCGTGCGTGGCGGTGCCCGCCATAAAATGGCCGAGGTTATAGGCCAGAATATCCGGATTGCTGAGATCCTTGCTGTCGCTCACCGTCAGCGTTCCCGGCTCCGGCTCCGACTCAGGAGCCGTAAGCGCAAGCGCGAAATCCCGGTCCCCCCTATGAACGCCGTCTTCATATCCGGCGCCGCCCGTATATGCATTACCCCCGGTCGTACGCGTCCACTCAAATCCAGGCAGAAAGCTTCCCCCCGAAGTTGCCGTGATTTGGAGTGCGTAGCCTGCGGTTCCCGCGCTGGCATTGAGGAGCACGGGCGTGGTCAGGTCGAGTTTAGCGATCATTTCCGTGTCAGGATCAGGTGCAGCAGCCGGGAACGTGAACGTTCCGGTATACACGGGGGCTCCCGCCACAAAGGGATCCGCCTCCACGTCGGCGACTTCGAAAATCTTTACCGTCATGTCCCAGGCGACGTTTGCCCCGGCGTCGTTCTCGTACTCCAGATAGATTGACTGGGCCGAAAACGTGCTGTCCACACTGAAGGACTGTGCGAGTGAAACCATGGCATCATCGCCGAAGCCAGCCTGATCCGCTGTGGCTGCGATGACTTCGGCGGCACCCGGGAAGGATCCCCCGATGGTAATGGTGTCCGCTTTAACCGTTACAGCACCCAAAACCGCGACGGCCAGAGCCGGACACCACGGTATCCATCCCGCATTCTTCATTTAACGCAGCTCCTCTACAACTTTTCACTTTTAACGACCTTCATGCCGGTTTGATTGATCAAATGAATACCAACGGCTTCTTCGGCAAGGATCGGCGTCGACATTTCCGCGTGCATGGGCATGCCGTAGCCCAGCAGGATCGGCAGTTTCGGCGCAGCGCCCTCGCCTGCCCAGCGCGTCAGCTTTACGCGATGTCCCGTGCCGGAAATGGTGGCCAGCGCATGGACCGTGTAATCCGATCCCTGCCCCGCCCATTCAAGCTCCACGTCGGCATTTTCGCCGCGCCACAGGTAGAGCAGCGGACCATGCACCGTATCGCCGCGGCAGTCGCGCGTCTTGATATTTCCATTGATCAGCAGATACGCCCGCTCGCATCCGAGCGCGGTGCATCCGGTCAGCGTGGCCGGCTCGCCGCTCGCCGGGCCGACAATCTCAAATCCGGCGCGCGTGTTGACGGCCGTGCAGTT
>JBFJYX010000244.1:0-4974 GCA_041622415.1 Pontiella sp. | reverse complement strand
GTGCCCCAGGTCACCTGCGGTTCAATCGTTGTGACGTCGATCACGAGCTCCTTATCGAACTTGGCATCTTCATCAGTAAAGAGCGTTTTCCAGTAGGCAATTGACTTTTCCAGCTCCTCATCCTTCGGAGCAAACGGACGGTCTTCCGCCGTAACATAATCGATGGTGGTCTGGTCCGGAGCAATGAGGCCCGAACGCGCGCCCGCTTCAATCGCCATGTTGCAGACGGTCAGGCGGCCTTCCATGGAAAGCGATTCAATCGCTTCGCCGCAGAATTCGAACGCACAGCCCGTGCCGCCGGCTGTACCGATCTGGCCGCAGAGTTCCAGCACCAGGTCCTTCGCGGTCACGCCGGTCGGAATCCGGCCTTTAAATTCAACTTTATACTGCAGCGGCTTTTTCTGGCGCAGCGTCTGAGTGGCCAGCACGTGTTCCACTTCCGATGTGCCGATGCCGAACGCAATTGCGCCGAATGCGCCGTGCGTGGCCGTGTGCGAATCGCCGCAGACAATCGTAGTGCCCGGCAGCGTGATGCCCTGTTCCGGGCCGATGATGTGCACAACGCCCTGCTTTTCGGACTCCATGCCGTAGAACGTGATGTTGGTGTCCTTACAGTTTTTCTCCAGCGCTTCAACCTGCGCCTTGGCAATCGGATCCGTAATCGCATTACGGTTGTCGGTCGGCACGTTGTGGTCGGTCGTGGCAAAAGTCAGTTCCGGATGGCGCACCTTGCGGTTCTGCAGCCGCAGGCCTTCAAACGCCTGCGGGCTCGTCACTTCGTGGACGAGGTGGCGGTCGATATAGAGAAGCACTTCGCCGCCGGGAAGTTCCTTGACGACATGCTTGTCCCAGATTTTTTCAAACAGTGTTTTTCCCATAATTATTACCTTGGTTTAAGCGAACCGGGGATTATAGGTAGCCCCATCCCCCGTTCAAGCCATTCTTTGGACGTTATTTGACCCATTCCGGATTTCAGCAAAACACAGAGCCGCACCGGATTCAGTGCGGCTCGGATATTATTGCAGGGACGACGTCCTCGTCGTCCGCCGGCGGGGTCGCGGCCCCCGCCCTGCATGCAGCCGCGGTCCATGACCGCGGATTTACAGCGCGGCGAGGGCTGCGTTAAAGGTTTCGCTCGGGCGCATGGCCGCGTTGGCGAGCTCTTCGTTCGGGCGGTAGTATCCGCCGATGTCCACGGGTGCACCCTGGCAGTCGATCAGCTCGGCCACAATTTTGTCCTCATGGGCTTCGAGCGTTTCGGCCAGCTTGGCAAAGCGCGCTTTGAGGTCGGCATCCTGATCCTGCGCGGCGAGGGCTTCGGCCCAGTAGAGCGCAAGGTAGAAATGGCTGCCGCGGTTATCGAGCTCGCCGGCTTTGCGGGACGGGGATTTATTTTCCTCGAGGAACTTGGCATTGGCCAGATCCAGCGTGTCCGCCAGGATCTGCGCCTTTTTATTTCCGAAAACGTTGGCCAGATGCTCAAGCGAAACACCGAGGGCCAGGAATTCGCCGAGCGAATCCCAGCGCAGGTGGTTTTCGCTCACGAACTGCTGCACATGTTTCGGGGCCGATCCGCCGGCACCGGTTTCGAACAGGCCGCCGCCGTTCATCAGCGGAACGATGGAGAGCATTTTGGCGCTGGTGCCGAGTTCCAGAATCGGGAACAGGTCGGTCAGATAATCGCGCAGCACGTTGCCGGTTACGGAAATGGTGTCCTCTCCGGCCTTGGCGCGTTCCAGCGTCAGGCGGGTGGCTTCGACCGGCGGAAGAATCCGGATGTCGAGTCCTTCGGTGTCGTGATCCTTCAGGTAGGTGTTCACCTTTTCGATCAGCTGGGCATCGTGGGCACGTTTATCGTCGAGCCAGAAGATAGCCGGTGTACCGGTGGCCCGGGCGCGGGTGACCGCGAGTTTGACCCAGTCCTGAATCGGAGCGTCTTTGGCCTGGCAGGCGCGCCAGATGTCGCCTTTTTCAACGTCGTGGGCAATCAGCACGTTACCGTCGGCATCGACCACCTGGACGGTTCCATCCTTCGGAATTTCGAAGGTTTTGTCGTGCGAACCGTATTCTTCGGCTTTCTGCGCCATGAGTCCGACATTCGGCACCGTACCCATGGTGGCGGGATCAAACGCGCCGTTCTTTTTGCAGAAGTCGACGGTTTCGGCGTAGACGCCGGCGTAGCAGCGGTCGGGGATGATAAAGTTGGTGTCCTGCTGTTTACCGTCCTTGTTCCACATCTGGCCGGAAGAGCGGATAGCGGCCGGCATGGAGGCGTCGATGATGACGTCGGAGGGTACGTGCAGGTTGGTGATGCCTTTGTCGGAATCGACCATGGCGAGGTCCGGCGCGGCGTTGTACCAGGCCTTGATTTCGGATTCGATGGACGCCCGGGTGCCGGGCGACAGGCGGTCGAGTTTGGCATAAAGATCGCCGATGCCGTTGTTCGGATCGAAGCCGGCTTCCGCCAGCTCGTCGGCATAGCGTTCGAGGATCGGCTTGTAGAAGACGTTCACGCAGTGGCCGAAGATGATCGGATCGGAAACCTTCATCATCGTCGCTTTCATGTGAAGCGAGAAGAGCGTGCCGGCCTCTTTGGTGGCGATGAACTGCTCGGCCAGGAAATGTTCCAGCGCTTTGGCACTCATAAAGGTGCCGTCGATGACTTCGCCTTTCTGCAGGGCGAGGCCCTCTTTCAGGACGATGGTTTCATCGCCGGCCACCAGCTGAATGGTGGCGGTAGTGGCCTCGGGCAGCGTGACTGATTTTTCATTGCCGAAGAAATCGTTGTCGGACATCGAGGAGACGATGGATTTGGAATCGGCCGACCATGCCCCCATGCGGTGCGGGTTGTTTTTGGCATACTGTTTTACGGCCGCGGCGGCGCGACGGTCGGAGTTGCCCTCGCGCAGGACCGGGTTCACGGCGGAGCCCTTCACCTTGTCGTATTTCGGCTGGGCGGCCGGATCGTCGTATTCCGGCAGCTTGTAGCCCAGCGCCTGCAGTTCGGCAATGCACGCTTTCATCTGCGGAAGCGAAGCGGAAATATTGGGGAGCTTAATGATGTTGGCTTCCGGCTTTTTGGCCAGCTCACCGAGCTCGGCCAGGGCGTCGCTGACTTTCTGGTCGTCGGTCAGGCATTCCGGGAACTGCGAGAGAATGCGTCCGGCCAGCGAGATATCGCGGGTTTCGACGGCCACGCCGGCGGCGCTGGTGTAGGCTTCGATGATCGGGAGGAGGGAACGGGTCGCCAGGGCCGGCGCCTCGTCGGTGATGGTATAGATAATCTTTTCGCTCATGTGTTTTCCGTACGTTGTGGGTTAAAAAAACGGCAGGCAGTTTCTATGCAAACCCCGCCCCTGTCAAGCCGCGCGGGGAAAACAGCACCAAACGGGTACGGAATACCGGCCGCAGCCGTTGGCGGCGTCCGGACAAAACCGGGAGCGAAAAGCAGTATGCAAATCGTTTTGAATGCTTTTATGAAGTATAATACACATAATGGTCTGTGTATCCGCCCGGGCGGGCGATACGGGAACTATCGAATATGGCGACCTCTGCACATCATCTCGGTTACCGGGAAAAAGCCGGTTATGCAATGGGCGACGCCGCAGCCAACCTGGTGTGGCGCGGGGCGCTGGCTTTTCTTGCGGTTTTCTACACCGATACCTTCGGCTTGTCGGCCATGGCGGTGGGTGTGCTGCTGCTGATCGTGCGGCTGTCCGACGGCATCACCGATATCATTATGGGCATGATTGCGGACCGCACCCGAAGCCGCTGGGGAAAGTTCCGGCCCTGGATTCTGTTCTCCGCACCGGTCATGGGCCTGTTCATGGTCCTGACGTTTACCACGCCGGATTTCGGGCCCGCGGGCAAGTTGATCTGGGCGTATGTCACCTATATCGGACTGACGCTCGCGTACACGGCCAACAACGTCCCCTACTCTGCGCTGATGGGCGTTATGACGCCGAGCACGGTTGAGCGAACCAATTTATCGTCCTTTCGTTTTGCCGGAGCTTTTTCCGGAGGGTTCCTGGTTATGGTGGGCACGCCGCTGCTCGTGGCCCGGTTCGGGGGCGGCGACGACCAGGCGGGCTACCGCTACACGATGTATCTCTTCGCCGCGTTACTGGTCGGTATGCTGATCGTCACCTTTGCATCGACCAGGGAGCGCGTGGTTCCGACCCATGACCACAGCGGAAACCTCAAACAGGGCTTGCTGGACCTTACGAAAAACGCCCCGGCCATCCTGCTGCCGCTCACGGCGATTTCGCTGTTTTTCTACTATCGGAACCTGCCGAGCGGGCTGTTTTTTGCCGTGGTCATGGCCGCATCCGTTTGGGCCGTCCGCCGGATCCTGCACAAACCGGAGGCCGCCATCAGTGATACGCAGAAAGACCTGACCGACCTGCTGACGAATACGCCCTGGCTCGTCCTGCTCGCGGTCGGTTTCCTGTTTATGATGTTCAACGGAGTGAAGACCGGGGTTACCGCGTATTATTTCAGTCACTACGTAGGGAACCATATCGATGCGTCCGCCCACTTCGGCTGGCTGCCCGGCTGGATCGCTTCCGGTCAGGCCATCCTGCTCAGCGCCTTTTTTGCCGGCGTGCTGCTCATCTCCGTCGCCGGCGCGCTCTGCACCGGAGTGCTGTCCCGCCTCATCGGCAGGAAAAGCCTGTTTGTGCTTTCGCTGATCGCGTCCGGCCTGCTGCTTTGCCCCATCTTTTTTCTTCGCCCCGACCAGATCTACTGGCTGTTCGGCCTGGGCATCGGGGCTGAATTTTTCGCGGCCATC
Organism: Pontiella sp.; assembly: GCA_041622415.1. Classification (GTDB taxonomy): domain Bacteria; phylum Verrucomicrobiota; class Kiritimatiellia; order Kiritimatiellales; family Pontiellaceae; genus Pontiella. The sequence continues at coordinate 182 of JBFJYX010000244.1, read as the reverse complement.
GTGCCGACCCTGTTCTTCAGCATGCTCGGCGATTCCGCCGACTACTCCGAATGGAAAAACGGCCGGCGTGCCACGGGCCTGATCTACTCCGCCGGCACCTTCATCGGCAAAACCGGCGGCGGCTTTTCCGGCGCACTGGTGCTGATGGTTTTAGCGGCCTTCGGCTATGACGGCATGGACCG
>JBFJYX010000243.1:0-4995 GCA_041622415.1 Pontiella sp. | reverse complement strand
CCCTGTGGAATTCATGCAGCTCATTCAGGTGGATGCCGCCGACGGAACGATCACCGCGCAGCCGGATGGATCGATTCGCGTTTCGGGTGCGACTGATGTGACGATTGTTCTCGCGGGCTATAATGATTACCTGCCGGTCTATCCGGACTTCAAAGGCCGCGATTACCGGGGAGACTGTGAAAAGACGATCGAGGCCGCGTGCGGGCTGGGCTACGACGCCCTGAAGTAGGCGCACGTTGCGGATGTGTCCGCCCTGATGGACCGCTGCCGGCTGGAGCTGGATTTCCAGCCGTCCGGAAAGACGACCGACCAGCTCGTGAAGCAAAAGAGCGTGGAGCTCGAGAACCTCTATTTCAACTATTCGCGCTACCTGCAGCTGAGCTGCTCGCGCAACGCGCCGGTCCCGTCGAACCTGCAGGGACTTTGGAATGCGGACCTGAAGCCGGCGTGGAACTGTGACTACCATACAGACATCAATGTCTCGATGAACTACTGGATGGTGGAAACGGCCAACCTGCCGGAATCCTTCAGTCCATTTGCCGAGTGGGTGAAAGTGCTCGCGGAATCCGGGGCTCACACCGCCCGCGAAACCTTCGGCGTGAACGAGGGCTGGAGTATGGGCCTCAACGGCAACGTTTTCGGGTACACCGCGCAGAACGTGCATGGCCGCCGCGCGCAGCAGGCAGGGCACTGGCTGTCGCAGCACCTGTTCGAGCACTATGCCTTCGGCGGTGACCGGGAATACCTCGAAGAAATCTATCCGGTGCTGAAAGGCGCCGCGGAATTTTTTGTTGAGTTTCTTGCGCCGTGGAAAGACGGCTCGCTGGTGGTCTATCCGACCTGGTCGCCCGAAAATGTCTATCTGCAGAAGGAGTTCGGCAAGCTGAACAAGCAGGCCTACGGGGCTTCGTGGGACCAGCAGCTGGTGCTGAACCTCTTTACCGACTGCATTGAGGCGTCCTACGTCCTGGGACGCGATGAGGCGTTCCGTAAAACACTGCAGCAGATGATTCCGAAACTCTGTCCGCAGAAGATCGGGCAGTACGGCCAGCTGCAGGAGTGGCCGGAAGACTGGGACAACCCCAAGGATAAGCACCGCCATATTTCGCACCTGATCGCGCTGCATCCCGGCCGCGACATTTCGCCGCTGACTACGCCGGAGCTGCATGACGCCGCCCTGGTCACGATGCAGCACCGCGGCGATGAATCCACCGGCTGGAGCACGGGGTGGAAAACCTGTTTCTGGGCACGCCTGCACAATGGCGACCGGGCGCATAAAATCTATGAATTCCTGACGTCCAAACGGGCCTATCCGAACCTGTTCGATTTCCATCCGCCGTTCCAGATCGACGGCAACTTCGGCGGGGCGGCCGGCGTCTGCGAAATGCTGCTGCAGAGTCACCTCCGCAGTGTGAATCCCGATGCGACAACCATCGAAGGGGCGGCGTTTGTGGCCTATCAGAAAGATCCGCAGAATCCGGCACATTTTATCCCGGTAGTGCCGACGGAAGAACTTGCCGACGCGCCCTATATCCTGCACCTGCTTCCCGCGCTTCCGTCGGTGTGGTCCGAGGGTAAGGTTTACGGCCTGCGGGCGCGCGGCGGTTTTGAGGTGGATCTGGAATGGGCGAACGGCCGACTGCTGAGCGCCACGATTCGCGCCACCCGCGATTCAAAATGCCGGGTTTATGCCAACGGCAAACTCAGCGAAACCCTTGCCATGAAAAAAGGCGAGGTCAAAACCTGGAAGTAACCGTACCGGCATTTTTTAAACCCCGCTCTTTGATGAGCCGATTGGATTCAAGATGAAGGAGTGGGGGAAATGAACTTATGCCGTGTGCCTGCATCTCCGGCGGTTCCGACATCCGAATCGGCGCGTGGTTGAAAAAGGGCGATAGTGCATAATGGGGATGGGACGGTACATTATTCCTTTGCTAAAAGAAGAGACTGAGATCGAGTTGCGTATGCAATTGGGACAAGGAGAAACATGAAGAAGATGGGTTTGAGTTTGGTCATGGGGTTGGCGGTGTTGAAGCTGTTTGCGGCTCCGGCGGAAGTTACGTCGCCGGACGGGCAGGTTTCAGCAGCGTTTGATGTGAAAGACGGATCGCTGTTTTACGAGGTTTCCAGGGATGGGAAACCAATTGTCGGTTCCTCGACGGTGGAGATTTTTGCGGGTGCGAAAATGGCGGTGGTCGGCCGGTCGGTTCGTGAGACCGACACGAGCTGGCAGCCGGTCTGGGGGCAGTTCAGCACGATTCGCGATCACCATAATGAGCTGACCCTTTCGCTGACGGCGGACGGCCTGCCGGTGACCCTGCTTTGCCGCGCGTTTGATACCGGCATCGGTTTCCGCTTCGTGCTTCCGAAGGAGTCCAAAGGCAAATCGATGCGTTTTTCCAGCCAGTACAATGTGCTCGATGCCGCAGCCCACTATGCGGGGCAGCGGGGCCATAAAGTTAAGGATCCGACTAAAGCGAAGCGGGTGTCCGTTCCGCTGGTGACCGAGCGCAAAGACGGGCTGCATATCGGATTCATTGAATCGGATCTCTATTCCGCCGCCGGATTTGAACTCATGGGCATCCGGTTTGTTGCGGCAGCAAAGGTGCTGGAAGCTTCGAGCACTGCGGTTTCGGCCGGCGAGGGACAGGTGACGCCCTGGCGCACGATCCTGATTGAGGAAACGGCGGGCGGTCTGCCGGTGAACACCGTGGCGCTGAACCTGGCCGCCCCCTGCAAGCTGAATGACACCCGCTGGATCAAACCGGGCAAGGGACTTTGGGACTGGCGCGTGCACGGTTATGACAACGGGGACTTCGTCTATGGAATCGATACCCGCAGCTGCCTGCGCTACATCGATTTCTGCGCGGAGCAGGGGCTGGAATATTTTACGCTGGATGATCACTGGTTTAAGAACGCCGGCCATGGAAAGATGGAGGTCGTGCCGGAAATCGACATTGAAAAAATCATGAGCTACGCCGAGGAGAAGGGCGTGATGATCATGCTCTACTACGACCGCAAGAAGGGCGATTTCGGCGATGAGACGCTGTTCAGCCACTATGCCGGCCTGGGGGCGACGGGCATGAAGTACGGGTTCATGGGCAACAAAGCGGACTTTACCCGCAAGGCCATGGATGCCGCCGCGGAAAACAAACTGCTCATCAATTTTCATGACGGCCCGGTGCCGATGGCGGGTGTGGAACGGACCATGCCCCATCTGATTACCCGTGAATACTGCCACGGACAGCAGGACAGCCGCAGCGCTTTCACGCCCGAAACCTTCCTCCAAATGGCGATGGTCAGCACCTTGTCCGGCCCGCTCGATATGTCCAACGGCAATTTCGGGATCCGCAGCATTAATGCGGGCGAACGCATGAAGGGGCCGAAAAAGAAAAACAGCTATATCTCAACAGTGGTCAGCGAGTGTGCCCGCAACCTGGTGATCTACACCGGACTCGTGACGCTGCCCGACGCGCCGGAGGAATACCGGAAAAAACCGGACCTGTTTGAGTTCCTGAAGGTTATGCCGGCGACGTGGGACGATACCCGTGTGCTGAATTCGAAGATTGGAACCTATATCACAACGGCCCGCCGCAGCGGCGATACCTGGTTTGTGGCATCGGTCAACAATCAGACTGAGCGGACACTGGATGTTGCGCTCGATTTTCTCGAGCCGGGAAAACGCTATGAGGCTGCGCTTTTTCAGGATGCGCCGGATGCGCACGGCGTGAAAAATCCGGAAGCCTATGAAATCAAAACCGCAACCGTGAAACGCGGCGACGTCATCCCGGCCAAAATGGCCGTCGGCGGCGGGCATGCCATGATTCTGCGTCCGATTAAATAATGGAGATACTGATGAAACGATTCCTGCTTACTGTTGTTGCTGTGTCCGGCATGGGCCTGACGGTCCATGCGTCTGAACGACCCAACATTGTCTATATTCTGACCGATGACATGGGCTACGGCGATGTCGCCGCCCTTAACCCGGACTGTAAAATCCCGACCCCGAATCTGGACGGGATGGCTGCGAAGGGGATGGTCTTCACCGATGCGCACACCAGTTCGTCGGTCTGTACGCCGACGCGGTACAATGTGCTGACCGGCCGTTATAACTGGCGCACGCATTTGAAGTCCGGCGTACTCGACGGCTACGACAAGCCCCTGATTGCGGAAGACCGCCTGACGCTGGCCTCGCTCTGCCGCGACAATGGATACCAGACGGCGATGATCGGTAAATGGCATCTCGGGATGGAGCTGCCCATCGTAAAAGAGGGCTCGGGCCTCCCGAAGGGCGATAAGAAGAATAAGTATGTCGATTGGTCAAAGCCCGTAAAGCGGACGCCCACCAGCAACGGATTCGATTATTTCTGGGGCCACGGCGCATCGCTTGATTTTCCTCCGTACAACTACATCGAGAATGAAACCTACACGACGCAGAACGTCCGATATATTGCGAACAAGGAAATACGGGACGACCTGAAGATTACCACCACCTTCCGTACGGGATGGATCGGCGATAATTTTGATCCCTTCCAAACCCTGGATGAATTCTGCAACCGCGCCGCGGCCTACATTCGCAAGGCGGATGATTCCAAACCGTTCTTCCTCTACATTCCGTTGACGAGTCCGCATACGCCGATTATCCCCACGTCGGAATGGAAGGGCAAAAGCGGGCTCAACGACTATGGCGATTTTGTGATGCAGACCGACGCCGGTGTGGGGCGCATTCTGCAGGCGCTGAAGGACCGGGGCATCGAAGACAACACCCTCGTCGTCTTCACAGCCGATAACGGTTGTTCCCCCCGTGCAGAGATTGGTGAACTGCAGGCGAAGGGGCACAGCCCCAACCATATCTACCGCGGCACCAAAGCCGATATCTGGGAAGGCGGCCACCGCGTACCGCATCTGGTGCAATGGCCGGCGCGCATTAAAGCCGGGACCCAAACGGATCGCCTGACCGTGCTGGGTGATATTGTGGCCACCGTGGCCGATATT
>JBFJYX010000242.1:0-5107 GCA_041622415.1 Pontiella sp. | reverse complement strand
GGGATCAACCTGGGCTCCAACACGGGCGTCAGCGTGCTTTATTCCGGCACCGTTTCAGCCGCCAGCGAGGCGGCCGTGCTGGGCATTCCGGCGGTGGCCCTATCGCTCTGCACCTGGCAGAATCCGAACTGGGAAACCGCCGCAGAAGTCACCCGGCTCGTACTTTCCAAAGTTCGGAAAAATCCGCTCCCCAAAGACACCCTGCTCAACGTCAACATTCCCAATCTTCCGTTTGATGAAATCAAAGGCATGAAAGCCGGGCAGATGGGCCGTTCCCGTTTTATCGAAAAATTCTCCGAGCACCGCGACCCGCGCGGCAACCTCTATTACTGGCTCGACGGCGACCTGGAATTGATTGATGAAAATTTCGAAACCGACATCCGCCTGATTGAAGCCGGCTACGTCAGCCTTACGCCGATCCACATCGACCTCACCGCTTACCATGCCCTGCAGGCTGTCCGCAAATGGGATGAAGATTTCAGGTAGCGCCTGTTATGGATCAGAAGAGCTTCTGAAGTTCGGCCGGCAGCGCGCCATCCGCATCGAACCGTTCCAGTTCGCGATTGCAGACGTCGGAAAAATGGTTGAGCATGGAATCCCGCACCGCGGGCATTTCCGGGCAGGCCTCCCCGAGAATCGTTTTCATCGTCGCCACCGGCTCTCCGACGAGGCCGCACGGCACAATCGTATCGAATCCCATCAGGTCGTTGGCCACATTGAAACTCATGCCATGGAAAGACACCCATTTTTTCAGGCGGAACCCAATGGCCGCCACCTTGCCGGCATCGGTCCAGGCGCCGGATTTACCTTCGCGCCGAAAACCTTTGATCCCGTAATCGCCCAGTGTGCGGATGGCAATCTCTTCCAGGTTGGAAAGGTAGCCGTGAGAATCGGCCTCGTTGCCGCCGAGATAGAGAATCGGATAAATCACCCACTGCCCGGGGCCGTGAAAGGTCACATCGCCGCCGCGCTCCACATGAAACAGATCGATTCCGAGCGCCCGGTATTCCTCTTCCGTCTTCAGCAGATAGTTATCCCGCCCGCGGTTGCCCAGCGTTACCGTCGGCGTATGCTGCAGGATCAGGACTGTATCAGGAATCAGATCCTCCTGCCGCGCCTTGAGCAGGCGGCGCTGCAGTTCGAGCCCCTCCTGATAGGGAACCGGTTCGTTGAACTGGACAGACCATGCTTTCATAACTCTCAACCCACAGCAGAATAGAAACCTGCGTCTATATATTTAAAAACGAAAAAGGGAGGACTGAAATCCTCCCTGAACTTCCAATGATTGGAAAAAATTATTCCGACGGGCAGAGTTCCTCATAGGAATCCGCATCCATCATATCGTCAACCTGCGACTCGTCGTCGACCTTGATTTTAAAGATCCAGCCCGCGCCGAAAGAGTCTTTATTGATCAGTTCCGGAGCATCTTCGAGCTCGCTGTTCACTTCAATCACTTCACCGCCGACCGGAGCATACACATCGGCCGCCGCCTTAACGGATTCAACCACGGCCGCTTCATCACCGGCTTCAAAGGTCGTCCCGACTTCCGGGAGTTCGACAAAGGTAAGGTCGGAGAGCTGGCTCTGGGCGAAATCGGTGATCCCGACTGTGGCGATGCCGTCTTCAAGAGAAACCCATTCATGGGTTTTGGCGTAGAACAGATCTTGGGGAACCGACATTTTCTTCTCCTGGTTATCGATTAAAGCGACCTGAAAAAATGGAGGTGCGGATCGGAGTCGAACCGATCTAGATGGATTTGCAATCCACTGCCTAACCGCTTGGCTACCGCACCTTTTGTTTCAAAAGCGGACACCAATGTAATGATGCGCTCATTGTTTTCAAACAGAAATGAGTAAAAAAAACAGCAGGTATTGCAACCGCCTCACCCGTAGCGGGCTACGGATGCAAAACGGCATTATCAATAAGCCGCGTCGGTCCGATTTTCACGGCAAGCGCCACGAGGGTTTCCGTCTCGACGTTTTCCACGCGGGCCAGGGTTTCATCATCGACCAGTTCAATGTAGTCGATTTCCGCGCCCGGGACAGTGCCGATAAGTACAACCATCTGCTGCCTGATGTTCGCAACACTTTTCTCCCCGCCCCGCACGAGCGATTCCGCCAGCGCAAGCGCCTGTTTCAGGCAGAGCGCCTGCTGCCGCTGTTCTGCATTCAGGTATTTATTGCGCGAACTCATCGCCAGCCCGTCCGCCTCGCGAACAATCGGTCCGCGGACCATCCGCACCGGAAAATTCAGGTCCCGCACCATGCGTTCGAGCACCCGCAGCTGCTGGGCATCTTTTTCGCCGAAAACGGCCAGGTCCGGCAGCACCAGATTGAACAGTTTGGCCACCACCGTACAGACGCCGCGAAAATGGCCGGGCCGCGATCCCCCGCAAAGCCCCGGACTCAGCGCCTCTTCATCGATCCATACACTGGCATCGCTGAAATACATGTTGCCGGGCTCCGGATAAAAAACGATATCGACGCCCTCCCCCTTGCACAGGCTTTCATCGCGCTCAAAGTCGCGGGGATAGGCATCGAGATCTTCATTCGGTCCGAACTGGGCCGGATTGACAAAAATACTCACGACCAGCACATCACATTCCGGCCGCGCAAGTTTCATGAGCGACAAATGGCCATTATGCAGGAAGCCCATCGTCGGCACCAGGCCGATCGTTTTACCGGAGCGTTTCAGCTCCAGTGCCGTCTGCTGCATTTCCGCAGGTGATGAAATGATTTTCATTTTAATACGTGTGTTCGTCGGCCGGAAACGCGCCGGACTCGACTTCGGATTTATAGGTATTCAGCGCTTCGACAATCTGGGCGTGCAAGTGGGCATAATGCTTCACAAACTTCGGCACCGGCTTGCCGCTGATACCCAGCAGGTCCGTAAAGACCAGCACCTGTCCATCGCACCCGCCGCCGGCCCCGATTCCAATGGTTGGAATCGTCAGCGCCTTCGAGATCATTTCGCCGAGCGGCGCCGGCACACATTCCAGCACCAGCGCAAACGCACCGGCCTGCTCAATGGCCATGGCGTCATCCATCAGCTCGCGCGCCTGTTCCGAGGTTTTACCCTGCACTTTATAGCCGCCCATCTCCTTGATGCTCTGCGGCGTCAACCCGATATGGCCCAGCACCGGAATGCCGTTCTTCACCAGCGACTCAATCAGCTCCGCCCGAATGGCCCCGCCCTCGATTTTCACCGCATCCGCATGCGCCTCCTTGAGAAAACGGCCGGCATTTTCCAGCGCCATGGCCTTGGAGGGCTGATACGACATAAACGGCATATCGGCAATGATCAGCGCATTCCGGGTGCCGCGCGCAACCGCCGCCGTGTGGTGCACCATTTCGTTCATGCTCACCGGCAGGGTGGTTTCATAGCCCAGCACCGTCATGCCCAGCGAATCGCCGACCAGAATGGCCGGGATACCGGCATCATCAACCAGCGCGGCCGTGAGCGCGTCATAGGCCGTAACCATGGAAATCTTTTTATCGCCCTTCAGGGCTTTCAGTTTGGAGGCAGTCCATTTCATATCGTAATCCGTAAGGGGTATAATTCGTGTTGCGTATTGCGTCTTGCGCGGTATAGGAAGCTGTTCAGGAAAAAGAGTCAATCCGGAAGGCGCATTGGGCCATCTTCGTCACCAGCGTTCATCAAATACATGAAGGCCGGGATCGGGCGGCAGCGTTGCGAGAATCTGGGCGACCGACTTGCTGGCTTCGGGCAGCACCATATCCGGCCGGACATCGGCCAGCGGCCGCACCACAAATTCGCGCTCCGCCCAGCGCGGATGCGGAACCTCAAGCCCGCCGCTGTCGATGATCATTTCACCGGCATAAATAATATCCACATCGATCGGACGCGGCGCATTGCGGTCGGCCTCGTTCCGCTCGCGGCCGAGCATGTCTTCAATCTTACCGATATAGGAGAGCCAGCTTTCCAGCGGCAGCTCACTTTCCACCACGACAATGGAATTGAGGTACGCCATGTCCTGATATTCCGGTTTCACATCCACGGGCGTGGTTTCATAAATCGGGGACTGCCCCGCAAACGCAGTGCGGGGTGCAGACAGCAATAGATTCTTCGCCTGCATCAGCAGCCGCTTTCGGTTGTAAAGATTGGAACCGAGACTAAATCCGATTTCCATATTCGACCGTCCCTTCAAAAACATACGCGGCGCCGCCGGTCAGCGTGGCCTGTCCGCAAACTGAATCAATTACCAGATCATACCCACCGGCGCAATGCACGGTGACCGGCAAAGTCACTTTCTTTCGTTCCGCCGCGATCAACCCGACCGCCGCCGCGCCGGTTCCGCACGCCAGCGTCTCGCCCTCCACCCCGCGCTCATACGTGCGCATCGTGATGCTCCCGTCCGCTTCGACGCAGGCAAAATTGGCATTGGTACCGTTCGGTGCAAAGAGCCGATGATACCGGATCTCTTTTCCAAGGATTGGAAGATTGACCGCTGCGGGATCCTCCACCCAAACCACGGCATGCTCGACCCCCGTATTCAGAAAATCCAGCAGCTCATCCAGGCCGGCATCCAGGCCGAGCTTAAGATCCTGCGGCGGCGTCAAATCCAGGCGCACCGCGTCGTCCAGCACTTCCGCGGTCACTGAACCCGCACCCGTTTCAAAGGTCATGCGCGCAGGCGCCGCCCGGCGGTCGAAAGCAAACCGGGCAATACAGCGCGCCCCGTTCCCGCACATATCCACCTCTCCGCCGTCGGGGTTGATGAAACGCATGCGGAAGTCGGCCGCGTCCGAAGGCTGCAGCAGCAGAATGCCGTCACAGCCGACGCCGGTCCGGCGGGCGGAAATGCGCCGGATAAATTCCGTATCGTTCACCGGAAAGGTCAGCGCCCGGTCATCGATCACGATAAAATCGTTCCCGGCGCCGTGCATTTTGTGGAACGTCACCTTCATTCAAGGCCTGTGATTTCACGGTCCCGCGGCGCCTCGACATGGAAGCTGAACGGTATCGCCCACTCCTCGCCCGGCTTGAGCGTCCGGAACCAGCTGATCCGTTTTTCGTCATCGATTTTCAGCGCATCCGTATCCTCGGAATACTTCGGCTCCACCAGTTTCACCTTCAGGCCCTCGCT
>JBFJYX010000241.1:0-5112 GCA_041622415.1 Pontiella sp. | reverse complement strand
GTGGAAATCGGTCAGCCGCAGCCCCTCTTCCGCCATGCGGTCCAGGTTGGGCGTTGGAATGGTCCCGCCGTAGCAGGCCAGGTCGCCGTAGCCCAGATCATCCGCGAGAATAATGACGATGTTGGGCTTCGCGGCAGCCGAAGCAATTACGGGAAGCGCCAAGGCCAAGGCAGCGCATAGTTTTTTCATGATATGTCTCCAGCGTGCTGGTACGGAGCGCAGTGCTCCGTACCGTTTGTAAAAATTATTTCGGATCCAAACGGTAGATCTTCAGGTTCTTGTACTGATGGTGCGTGCGCACCATGCGGAAGCCGAAATAGCCCGAGGTGTAAGGCGGATACGCTTCGCGGGTGTACTTTACCGCGGTCGCGACCGGCTCGCCCGTATCGCGCGACTCCGACATAACGGTGTCGCCGTATTGAATTTCGTAGATCACCTTGCCGTCCTGAATGTACTGCGCCATGCCGTCGAACGCCACCAGCTGCACGGTGTGCCATTCGCCCGGATGAATCAGGTGCTCCGGATTTTCATCCTGGTCATTCAGCGAGAGGTGCGGAATATCCTTGCCGTTTTCCCAGCGCGGATAGCGGCGGAAACGCGTGGTCTTGTTGCCGATAGCCGCGCCGCCGCCGGTGCTGGCATAGTAGGCATTCATTTCGTGGTAGGTCAGAAAATCGCCCGTATAATGGGTAGCGGTTTCGGTCAGCACGGCATCGAAATCACGCGGATCCGAGGCATGCCAGAAGTTGTTGATATCGCGCGCCATAATCAGGTCGTTGTCGATCCGTTCGGTCGGGCACTTCACCTGATAGGTAATCGCGATCGGTCCCTCAAACTTTTTCTTCAGCCAGGCCGTGCAGCCGAGCGCCGGCATATAGAGATCCATCATGCCGTCTTCAAACTTCACTTCGGCGGGCACATCCGAGTTCGGATTTTCGGAAATCTGCAGCACCCAGTTTTCGTCGTGGTCGCTGAAATCCGTTTCATACAGCAGCTCGCCGACGGTGAACAGATCCGCGCCGTAACCCACAACCACCGCCTGCGGTTCTTCGTTCACTTTAGCGCTTTGGCATCCCGCAAGAACGGCTCCCAGCAAACCCAAACCAACTATTTTACATCCATTCATAACTATCACCCTTTCTAATCATCATGCTAAAAAACGCTCAACCACCCGCTGCGCTTAAGACACAACGTACGCAAAGCTTGGAGTTCTTCGCGCCGTTGTGGTTTACATTATTTTTCCGCCCTTGGTTCCAGCCTGTAAATTTTCAGGTTGGTATACTGATGGTGCGAACAAACCATGCGGAAGCCGAAATAGCCTTCGTCATGGGCCGGATATTTGTCCAGCGTATAAACCTCTTCGTGCTTCTGCCGGCGGTTTTCCTCATCACGCGTCTCCACCGTAATGGTATCGCCCTCTTTAAACTCATAAACCAGCAGGCCGTCTTTAATGTACTGCAGCACGCCGTCAAAGTAGACCATCTGAATCGTGTGCCACTTGCCCGGTTCAATCAGGAACTCCTTCTTCCCGTCATTCCAGTTCACCGCAATGTGCGGAATATCCTTGCCGTCCTGCCAGCGCGGATAACGCCGGAACCGCGTCGTCCGGTTTCGGCCGCCGCCCGTGCAGGCATAATAACCCTTCATCTCATGATAGCTCAGGAAGCCCCCGTTATAGTGCGTATCGGTCGTCGTCAGGACCGCATCAAAGGCGCGCGGGTCGGAACAGTGCCAGAAATTATTAATATCCGTCGGCATCAAGCCGTCATCATTCATCGTTTCAACCGGACAGCGGACCTGATAGACGATCGTGATCGGCCCCTTGAACTTTTTCTTCAGCCAGGCCGTGCAGCCGTGCTGCGGCATGTAAAGATCCAGTACGCCGTCGCTGAACGAAACCTTTTCCTGATAGGCTTCATCATCAACCGAAACCTGAACCGCCCAGTTTTCCTCGTCGGAAAAATCAGTGGAATAGAGTTCATCGCCGATGCTGAAATGGGCTGCGCCGTAACCCAGCACCAAAGGTTCCGCCGGTTCAGGGCGCTCACCGGCCATGACCGACAAGCCGGGCAGCATGACCATAACCAGAACGTTCATCCATTTCATCGCAGTATCCTCCGGAGACAGAAGATCGAGCAGGGAATACAGCCGCATCCCCCATCGAAATTCCGGGTTCATTATTCGATATTCAAGTCCAACTCCGCCCCGTCAAGCGTCAGCGTGGCCGACCAATCGTCGCCGCTGACTTTCCAGGCATTGGAAGACAGCTTTTTCACGGAACGGATTTTCGTTCCGTCCGCCTGGATCGACGGTTCATACACGGCAACAAACGGACGGTCCCAGGCTTCACCCTTCTGCCGCACCACCATCGTCGGCTGCAGGCGGTCCCAGTATTTTTCTTCCACATAATGCCGCGCCCCGCGGTTCGCCGGCGCCATGACGGAATAGACGCGGCGATCGTCCTCGCCCGGCATCCAGATATCCATGGCCAACCGGTTCCCGTCGATCTCCAGCGGGAAACGGGCCTTGATCAGCGCATCGGTTTCGGCCGACTGCTCTTCTTTGAAATAGTCATACGCCTTCTGGTTGCCGCGATCCGACGTAAGCTGCTTACTCTTCTTCAGGGTCAGCTTTTCCACGCTCATTTCATCCGCCATCGCGTGATAGAACCAGTCATGATACTGGCCGTTATCCTTTGCATCCGTTTTGGAACGGAACACATCAAAATAAAACGCGGTCGTATCATCGATGCGGACCAGCGCCAGCGTGCGCTGCTGCGTGGCGGCCGGATTTTTATGTTTAAAACTCGCGGTCAGATAGGTCAGGTGTTCATTTTCCGACGGCTGTTCAAATGCCGGCTCCACCTTTTCAACCTGCATGGCAATCGTGCCCTTTCCGTGCGAAGCATATTTGGAATCGCCGTTCACAATCACGGTATTATGGGCCGGGCCCTGCCGGTAGTACTCATTGTGGTCCGGCTGCCAATAGCTGCTGCCGCGGCCGGAATCGAAGCCGAGCACATAGCCCGCGCCGTAAAGTTCAACCGAAAGCCCATTCGCATGCATGTGCCCGCCCTTGGTTCCAAAGACGGCCGCTCCCAGCGCATAGCGCGGATCGCCGTTTGACGGCAGACTCTCCAGCATCGCCAGGTTGATCGGCGGGGCAAAATAGGTCGGCGTTTTGGCCAGCGCGTCCGCATCGCCTTCCGGCAGCGCCCCGGCATAACGCGTCAGGGCCAGCAGACTGTCCATGGCGTTCCGGTCATAGTATCCGGACTCCATTTCCTTTTGCAGCAATGCGGCAAAAGCATCAACCGAAGCCCCGTCCTTCTGACTCAGCGCCCAGCTCAGCATCAGCTCCGCGGCGCGGGCATCCACCCGGGCATAACTGGTATCGCCCATCGCGTGGGAATGTCCGGTCGGATAGGTCTGTTTGCGCTGATTCAGCACCGCCTGTTTCAGGATCGGATTCTGCATCGCTCGTTTACCGGCCGGATCGTTGGAAAGCAGGAATGCAATTTCAATGATGTTCGCCGTGGTATCAAACGCATAGCCCGGAGCTTCCGCCCAGACTGCCGACTCATCATATCCTTCTTCAATCACCTGCGTCACACCCTTCTGATGCGGCAGGTCGGCATTCAGCGCGATATCCACATAATAGGGCCGGCCCTTCATATCCGCATAGGATTCGTTCGATCCGAGCACCATACCGCCGTAGGCAATCTTGGTGGCCTGATGCAGGTTCCAGTTTCCTTCCCGGCCGCCGCCTTCAATGATGCGGTCGACAAATCGTTTAATCCCCTGCTCGATCACCTGGCCGTCCACCTCTTCATCGGCCTGGATATAGTCATACAGATAATCATAAGCCACCGCGATGCTGTGCAGAATGCCGTCATGAATAACCTCATACGACGAGGTGCCGATAATCCGTGCCGGCCCGCCGTCTTCATCCTGGATAACCGGCTTTTCGGAATGCGCCAGCCCGTTCATATAGGCCCAGAGAACCGGCGCGGCAAAGTCGGCATATTTTTCATCGCCGGTCACCCAGTAAAGAAACGCCGCATCCGCCGCCAGCGCCATCACCTCGTTATTGATGCGCTCAATCGCATGCCCGGTAATCGAGGGATGCACCCACTCTTCCTGCCCGGTTTTCTCGTTGATCAGCAGGATCTTCCCGTCCTTGTCGTTAAACGGCTTCAGCTTGGCGATCGGCTGCTGGCGGACATAATCCGTCTTCCAGTCGCGGGCACCGGCAAAGCGCGGGGTCGGAACTTCGGCACGCCCCTCGCCGTCAATGGTGCGGGATCCCTTGGTGATCGGTGTCACATAATGCGTATCCCAGTTCATCGCCAGGCGCGAAACCATCCATTGCGGATCCTTTGCCGTTTCGGCCACATAACCGTCGATCCGCTCCTGCAGCTTCGTGAAGGCGGATTTGGCCCAATCGACATGCTGCACCTTCTGCTGAATCGCTTCATGATCCTCAGCGGTGCTCAACAGTCGGGGGTGGCCTGAGTTTGCCGATGCGCTCAACATCGAGAGACCGGCGAATGTACAAATCCATTTCAATTTATTCATCATCATATCCTTTAAATCACTTTTTCTTCAGCTGGGGCGGACGGCGTCCATAATCAGGATCGTAAACCGGAACATCCATGCCCTGCGGCGTCTGCCACCCCGGGAACGGCTTATGGGTTACATATGCATAATACGGCGTAGCGGAAAGATCCGGACTGATAAAGAGAGGCGACAATTCAGTGACCCCTTTTTTCAGCTTCACTTTAAACGTAACCTCTTTGGCGCCTGCCGGAATATCTTTGGTCTCATCCACATCGCCGATGCGCATGCGCGCCTGCTTATAATTAAAGGCTTTGCCATAGGTGCCGTCGTTAATGCCCTTATCCGCCTCCACCGGCCAGCGGCGCAGCGAAATTTCGTAGACACCGTCGCGTTCAACCTCAATGGCCCATTTGGCCTCAACCGTCACGTCCCCGTTCACGATATGCTTCTGGTCCCAGGCCGGATAAATATCCAGCAGCCAGTCATGGGATGAGAGTCCAACGATGGGAGAATGGTCCGACCCGATCACCATGTAGCTGGTCAGGTCATGCTC